>JAFZPO010000022.1 GCA_017550305.1 Clostridia bacterium | reverse complement strand
TTCGACTATGACCACAAGGGGAGATGCATAGGGAGGACATACGTCTATTACGATACGAGCCGGAGCAAGAACGTCTGGCGCGGATACTCCTATACCTGGGAAGGGGACCGTCTGGTGCATCTGGTAACAAGCAACCGTGTAGGCGATACGGGAAACTATACGACAGACGAGACGATGCACTTCCACTATGACGCGCAGGGCAAGCCCTCGATGCTGATGTACAACGGGACGCGGTTCGGGTACGTGTACAACGCGCAGGGAGACGTGATAGGGATCATAACGGGCGGGCTTACCGAGAAGGTAAAATACACCTATGACGCCTGGGGCAGGCTCCTGAGCATATCTGGTTCCAGTGCCAATACGATCGGCAAGGCAAACCCGTTCCGGTACAGGGCGTACATCTATGACCAGGAATGCGGGCTGTACTACCTGAGAACGAGATACTATAATCCGAACTGGTGCAGGTTTATTAATGCGGATAACTTGGTTACACGCAATTTGTATGTATATTGTGAAAATAATACTATAAACAGCCATGACCCCGGAGGAATGCGAGAAGAATCGATAGCATTAATGCTTGTTTCTATTGATGATGCAGACGAATTAGCCATACTAAGCAATAATCTAACACCTCTGCAGAGTGCTAAACAGATGTATAACTCCTTATATCCATCAAAAGATCTATATGATATTAGACTTCAAAAATCAGGGGAAAAAGAAAGAATTAGTTTCACAAAACATAAGGGTGAATATAGAAGAGGAGAGCGATTATTAGCAAACGCTATAGATTTTATGGCGGTCTTGTCAGAAGAAGTTGGAGAACTTACTGATTTCATACTAATATCGGCAGGTATTAATTTACAGATAGGGAATGTAGTAGATGTAGTGCTTCAGAGTGTCGGGGATTGGACTCAGAAACACTTTTTCCCATCATCACATGAGTATTATGCATATAGACTGACAAGAGAATACAAAATTGGATTATTTACAAAAGTAACAATCATTCAAGAGTTTTATAATTGTAATATTACACAGTGTGAAGTGCACAATTCGGGCGTCGTTTTTTTCTCGATAGATTATTCAGAGTCTATATTCCCATTCTATTCTGGATTATCCTTTTCTTTTGAAGGAACTTATAATTCTCAATAAAACAGCATAAACTTGTTGTAGTTGTTATAACCTTGGGATATTTAATTCGATACTTTTGAAAGGATGGGGCTTTACAATAAGCACATGGATAAAATCAATCTTTTGAAGGCCTTATCTATGAGCAGGAGAACCGCTAAGAAACAGGTGATGCTATATACAAGAAGGGCAAGAGTGAAATCGAAATTGCAGGCACATTGAACATTTTCCGTTGGGCTGATAGTTGCACCATTTGCACATACAAGGAGGGCGAACACAATGTCAAGGAAAAGCCAAGAGGCCGCAAATGTGGTAAAAAACGGTCTTTTATTCCATAGCGGAAAGAAAAATGGAGTATTATCATTGACAAGTGTTATGATGAACTAAAGATTACGGCGTATTTGTGGACGCGCGGCTATCCAATGGTTGATTAAAGATAAACCGAATGCAGAAATGGGTGTACTGTCTGCTAACTTTATCGCTTTGTTCGGCTTAGAAGGGTATGAATTAATTTTGTAGAAAGCGTGATGAACTCAAAGCTATGCCAAACATCAGTGGATCTTTTCGATATTATAATGCGGCTTAGGGAGACTCGAAAAGAAAGAACTTCAGAAGGATTGTATTGTAACAATTTATAATAAAAAAGTACATTGTAGAGAAAAAGATCGGGAGAAAATGAAAAAGAAACTAGTTGTGTTGCTAATAATTCTTTGTATGAATACTTATGCTATTTCATCATCTGCGGAATCATTATTTCAAGGAGTTCAGTTAACGGATAGTAACTATACTCTTGATTATCAATTGTTTTACTATTCATTATTAATGGTAGATTATCTTGGCGCAGGAACAATTAGCACTAATATCCAAAAGGCTAATAGGATGGTAGAATGGACAGAATACCCAATAGACAAAAAGTATAGTTTTGAGCAAGATAGCTTTGGCACGCACTTTGTTGCTGAATATGCATTCGGATCGCAGATTGGTGTGTTAATAAGATCTGCTGGATTAAATTTCACAGATTTGTTTCAGAGCGCATTTATATATAATACAGACAAACAAGAAGATAGTGCTCTTTTTGGCTTTTTATATGAGGATCAATACCATGCCTATACGATTGATGACTTTCTTACGAAATTTGGATCTATAGATACAGTTGAAATACTATTGTCAGTGAAAACACCATATGTTGAAATCAAGGATGATGCAGTAGTGTGTATATATGAAAAACCAGAAATGTCAACAACAGATACCGTCGCATCTTTTACAATAGATATTGATGAGAATGGACAACCTTCTGTTACAATTCTCAATAGTATCGATGGCTTAAATTTAAACTTAAATCTAACAAGTCCATGATGAATGTATAATGTTCCCTTTGTCAAAGACAATCGACTTTACCCTATAGGAAATCGCCTGGAAAGGGTAACGCAGAAATGAAATTCTAGCGTCAGCTGGCCTCTGAAGGGCGATGTCGTGCGGTATCGCTCTTTTTTGTTTTCATAACTAATTGGCAAAGAAAAAATGGTGGTTATCTGCCCGTTGGAACAAGCGATAAGTCCTGTGGACAAGGAACAGATAACTTGATGTATCGACAGGTGAATCGATAGGGAGCGAGTTTTCCGCTGATTATGCTGACAATTTGTTCAATTTGTTGACAATGGCAAATTTCCTCTTTATTTTGTTCATAATTTATGCTAAAATATCTGACGGCGTATTTTAATGCGGCCTAAAAACCAGGAGGAAACCGTGAAGCGCACTGATAAGTTGCTGGCAATGCTGCCCGAGAAAACGGCGGCGCTGCTGCACAATCGATCCAATATCTTTTACCTGAGCGGCTATACCGGCGAAGGACTTCTGTTGGTTGGCGGAGATATCCGTGCGGTGATTACAGATTTCCGTTATGTGGAAGCTGCGCAGAAACAGTGCCCTGGATTCACGGTGCATGCCATCCGTGCCGGAGTGAGCCATGTACAGCTGGCTGCCCAGCTGCTGCAGGAAGCCGGCATCACACGTGTGGCTATTGAAGACAACATCGTTACCGTACGCAGTATGAAGGCTATCGAAGAGGCCATGCCCGGCATTGCATTTGAGCCGCTTGATTTCAAGCCTGAAAAGCTTCGTGAGATCAAGGATGAAGATGAGCTGAGCCGCATTGAGCGTGCATGTGATATTACCTGTCAGGCCTTCGAGTATATCTGCGGCTTTATTGCGCCGGGCCGTACCGAGCGTGAAGTCCAGATGGCTCTTGATTACAAGATGCTTCAGCTGGGCGCACAGAGGCTCGCATTCAGCACTATCGTGGCCGCCGGTCCGAACGGCTCACTGCCCCATGCCGTGCCCGGAGACCGCGAGATCGAAACGGGCGATATGGTGACGATGGACTTCGGTGCCAAGGTAGACGGCTACTGTGCGGACATGACGCGTACTGTAGCGGTCGGCCAGCCTTCAGATAAAATGCGCCGCATCTATGATATCGTGCTTCAGGCACAGGAGACCGCACAGGCAGCAGTGGCTCCCGGCAGAAACTGCTCAGATATTGACGCCATTGCACGTGATATCATCAGTGAAGCCGGATACGGCGAATGCTTCGGACACAGCCTGGGGCATGGTGTCGGTATCGACATTCATGAGGAGCCGCGCCTTTCCACACGTTCCGAACAGGTGCTCACGACCGGCCATATCGTGACGGTCGAACCCGGCATCTATGTTCCCGGACTGGGCGGCGTACGCATCGAGAACACCTGCGTTGTCACCGAGACCGGTGTACGCGCACTTTGTACCGCTTCCAAGGAGCTGCGCATTCTGTAATGCCGCACCCTTAAGCAATATCAATGATTAGATGGAGGAATGAACATGATTACTGCGGGCGATTTCAAAAAAGGCATTACGGTCGAATGGGACGGCGGCGTATGGACGATCGTTGATTTCCAGCACGTAAAACCCGGCAAGGGCGCTGCGTTTGTTCGCACCAAGATCAAGAATATCATGACCGGCGCTGTGGTGGAACGTTCCTTTAACCCCACTGACAAAATGCCCAAGGCCGTGATCGAGACCAAGGAGATGGAATATCTCTACAATGACGGCGAACTGTACTACTTCATGGATCCCGAGACCTATGAGCAGATGCCCCTCAACCACAGCCAGGTGGAGGATGCCATCCAGTTCGTTAAGGAAAACACCAATGTGACCATCCGCTACTTCAAGGGCAGCGCCTTCTCCGTTGAAGCGCCGAACTTCGTTGAGCTGGAAGTAACGCAGACTGAGCCCGGTTTCAAGGGCGACACTGCTACGAACAACTTCAAGCCCGCTACCGTGGAAACTGGTTATGAGCTGATGGTGCCGCTGTTCATCAACATTGGCGACAAGATCAAGATCGATACCCGTTCCGGCGAGTATCTGTCCAGAGCGTAAGGAGTTACAATGAGCAGTATCAATGACCGCGTGGCATATCTCAAGGGCCTTGCCGAAGGCATGAAGCTGAGCGATGAGACCAATGAGGGCAAGCTGCTGCTGAAGATGCTGGATGTGCTGGAAGACATGGCTGAAGAACTGACAGCACTGCGCGCAGACCATGACGAGCTGGATGAGTATGTCGAGAGCATCGACGACGATCTGGCCGATATGGAAGAGTATCTCTTCGACGACGAAGATGAAGATGCTTACGACGAGGACGAAGACGACGAAGAGGAAGACGGGGATGAAGACGATCAGGTGGTCGTATACGAGTGCCCGCACTGCGGAAACGAAGTGACCTTCGAAATCGACGGCTTTGACTTCGAAGAGGAAAATCTCTGTCCCTCCTGCGGGAAGCCGCTGTTCCCGACGGATGAAGAAGAGGAAGAAGAAAAGGAATAAAACATGAAAGCGCTTCTCCGGAAGCGCTTTTTCATGGAGAGGTCGGAAAGATGGAGCTGTTTCATCCGAATGCCGCACCCTTCTTCATGAAGGGCGGCGAGCATGCCGTGCTGCTGACACATGGATTCACCGGTTCCGCGGGGCATATGCATCCGCTGGGTGACGCACTGAATGCCAAAGGCTTTACCGTAAAGGGGATCCTGTTGCCCGGACATGGCACCACGCTGGAAGATATGCGCCAGCGCAGCTGGCAGGAATGGCTCGATGCCGAACTGACAGCCGTGGAAGCACTGAAAAAAGAATACCGCTATGTCTCTGTAGCCGGACTGTCCATGGGAGGCGATCTTTCACTGATCGCGGCATCCCGATATCCGTTGACGGCATGCGTATCCATTTCAGCACCTATGAAGACCAAGGCACGCTTCGGTTGGGCCGCCCGGATCGCGGCGCTCGTGAAGCCCATGGTGGAATGGACAGACGGTGCGGTCACGCGTACAGACCTGATCCCCGAATATAATATCGGTTATACCGGAATGCCCGTTGCACGGGTCTATGACCTTCGGCAGCTGATGAAACAGGCAAGATGCGGACTTGGGAAGATCACATGCCCGCTTCTTGTTGTTCAGAGCCATGCGGATGAGACGATCAGCGATGACAGCGCGCAGATCATTCTTGACGGAGCGGGAGCATCGGTAAAAAAGATGCTGTGGCTGGATGGCGTACCGCATGTCTGTACGATTTCTACCGCTCTGGATCAGATCGCGGGGGAAATGGCTGAGTTCCTGAAAACTGCAGAAAAATAAGGATATTTGCAAAATTGCGCGGGCAATGGAAAAAGCTCGCGCTTTTTTTAATGTATATTTTGCAATAAAAGACTTGCATGACATATAAAAGCGTAGTATAATCGCCTGCGTTGCATCAGAATGCATAACGCGGCAGATTATCTGCTGCATGATGAATCAATAAAATGCTCGGAGGAAACATATGCCTTTGACCAAATGCCCCCGCTGTGAACTGAATTATCTGATGGAAGGCGAAAAGGTCTGCAAGATCTGCCGCATGGAAATGAAGGGCGAGCCTGTCCGTGATGAAGTGGAAATGTGCACTGTCTGCGGCGAGCATCCTGCGCTGCCCGGAAAGGACGTCTGCCTGTTCTGCCTGAAGGAAATGAGTGGAGCGGATACCGAAGAAGAAAACGAAGACGGCGTCGCACTGGAAGATGCGACGATCGATGACGATCCTATCAGCGGAATGGATGAAATCATCCCCGACAGTGATGCGGACAGTGATGAGACGATGTCTCTGGAAGCCCTCGGTGAAGAAGAAGCCGAGGAGGACGAAGACGAGGACGATCAATTCGAGCAATGAGCATTTTTGCCATAGGGGATCTGCATTTACCGGGCGGTGATGACAAATCCATGGCGGTTTTCGGTCCGCAGTGGGAGAATCACTGGGAGAAGATCGCCGCCGACTGGCAGGAGCGTGTCCGCCCGCAGGATATCGTGCTGATTCCCGGAGACATCAGCTGGGCCATGAAGCTCGAAAATGCGCTGCCGGATCTGCGGATGATCGGGTCTATGCCCGGACGTAAGATCATTCTGCGCGGAAATCATGACTACTGGTGGGGCGCCATTACGCGCGTGAGAGAATCGCTGCCTGAAGGAATGTATGCGCTTCAGAACGATGCGCTGATGCTGGACGGAACCGCATTCTGCGGATCGCGGGGCTGGCTGTATCCCGGAGAAGGTGACGAAGGGGAAGACGCTAAGATATACGCGCGGGAATTGATCCGCCTGCGCCTGTCCCTGGAACGGGCACGTTCGCTCCAGCCGGAAGGCCCGATCGTTGTTATGACCCACTTTCCACCCCTCGGTGAAGGCGGAGCGGTAACCCCGATCTCAGAACTCATCGAAAGCTTCGGTGCGAATGATGTGGTGTATGCGCACCTTCACGGCCAGGCAGTAAAAAGTGCCTATACAGGTACCCGAAACGGCGTGCGTTACCATTTCACTTCCTGCGACGGACTTGAGTTCCGTTTGCACCAGCTTCCATAAAAGTGGTATTCTAAAACATATCTATATAAGTATTCACCCATATGTGTGGAATTTTAAGCGGAATATTTCCGCTTTTTTTATTTGTTTGTGGAGATAAAGGATTCATAAGTGGGGAATGCAGACTAAATCGGGAAAATAGCGAACAAAATGGAAAAAGGGAAAAATCAGCCAAAGAAAAATTAATTTTTTCTTAACTGAAATTTTGTTCATTTTACATATATGGTTTGATAAATATTGTGCAGAATAAACAAAAATCTTTGAGTTTAACACTAATGTTCAAGCCTGATCGGGGCAAAAATCGTATGCTAATGCGAACATATATTCTGAAAACATTAAAAATATTTCAATTGTGTAACAAAAAAATCTCCCAAAGGATTATCCGGACAGTTGACAAGAGGATAAAAGTGGTGAATAATGGTGCACGCAAGGCAGTAAGTGCCATAATGTGGATGATAAGGTGGTGCGCAGCATGAAAGAGCGTGTGGACTCGATGAGCCCGGCTCAGTCCGCGTTGCTTGAAAAATATGCGCACCTTCTGCGCCATGGCTTCCGCGGCGCGTATGTGCACGGTCTGGATGCAAAGGGACGCATGATCGTACCTTCCGCATTCCGTCCCGCCTTAGGAGACAAGTTTTATATCTGTATGACCCCGGATCTCCGCGCGATCGCCATTTATCCGGCACAGGAGTGGGAACTGTATTACTGCTCATTGCTTGAACTCCTGGAAAAGGATATGCGCATGGAACGGGTCGTCAATCTTTTTACGAAGTATACGTATGACGAATGCGAGTGCGATGCCCAGGGACGCGTACTGCTGCCACAGAAGCTGCGCGCAAGATTTCTGAGCGATACGCGCGATGTGGAAGTAAGCGGCGCCGGTTCTCATATCCGCGTGATGAGAGCTGATGAAGCCGAGAAGGAATATGAGCAGGTCAGCGCAGAGATACCCGACGTGCTGGCATTTGAAGCCGAGATTGCTGCCAAGCACGGCGACTGACGCTGAATACAGGAAGGACCGATTAGACAAATGTCAATGCCGAGGAATAATCGTGCCATGACATATCATGCCATGGGGAAAATGCTGACGCCCGATGCGGGTATTTATGTCGGCAGCCATGTGCATGTTCCCGAAGAGGATGCACGCATGGATTATGACGGGCGCGTCAGTTTTGTTGCTCCGAACGACACGCCCCGCCGCAGGTCTGTCACGATCAGCCTACGTTCGGTCATGATCATTTCTATGATCGCTGCTCTTATTCTTTTTATAATGGCACAGTGCGCACTGGCCCAGCGCCGTGCGGTCATAAAGGAAGGGCGCCGTATCGCATCGGATATCGTCTCGGCTGAGAACAATATTGCGGCAATGAAAAAGCAGATTGCCGCAGCACAGGATGAGAGCGTGATCGGCTGGCAGGTCGTACACCGTATCGGCATGGTCAGCCGTCAGGGTGCAGAGGTAGAGGAAATCTACGCGCCGGATACGCGTCCGCAGCAGACGCTTGAAGCACTTTATGAAAACGTGCGTGCTGCGGGACAGTGAGCAGGGGATTGCAGGGTTGCAACGAACGGCTTTTCTGCATATAATATTAAGGCGTTCCGACGGGAACAGAGGAGCTTTGCATGAAACTGAGTGAACTTGCACGTTTGTGCCCGCATTTTATATTGGAAGAAAAGGGAGACTGCGAAGTGCGTCTTCCTTTTATGGACAGCCGGAAGACGATGGAAGCCGGGCTGTTTTTCTGTATTTCCGGAGCGCGTTTTGATGCTCATGATTTTGCCGGACAGGCAGTAAAAAACGGCGCAGCCGCCTTGGTAGTAGAGCGGCCTCTTGATATTGATGTGCCGCAGCTGGTCGTTAAGAACGTCCGCGAAGCATTCGGCCCGATGTGCGCCGCATTGTATGGAAATCCCGCGCAGCGGATGCGCATGATCGGTATTACGGGAACAAAGGGAAAAACAACATCCAGCTATCTGATGAAGGCCGTTCTTGAAGCTGCTGGACTGAAAGTGGGCCTGATTGGTACCACCGGCAATATGATCGGCAGCACCATGCTGCACGGCGAAATGACTACGCCGGAAGCGGATGCCCTGCAGGGACTGCTGTTCCGCATGGCAGAAGAAGGCGTCCAAGCTGTAGTGATGGAAGTATCTGCGCATGCGACTGCCATGCATCGTGTGGACGGTATTCTCTATGACGTCGGCTGCTATACCAATCTGTCCCAGGATCACTTGGATTACTTTGGTACCATGGAGCATTACTTTGATGCCAAGAAAGCCTTCTTCACGCCTGAATTCATCCGCTGTGCTGCACTTAATGTAGATGAAGAAACAACTGCGCGAATAATTGACGGCATTAAGGTTCCCTATGTACGCTATGGCATCAGCAACAATGCGGATATCTATGCGCGCGATATTGAGATCAGCGAGGAAGGCGTGTCTTTCCGCCTCTGTGTGAAAGGCGTCGGCGAAAAATCCGTTTCTCTGCGTATGACAGGTATCTTCAATGTGTACAATGCGCTGACCGCTGCTGCGGCGGCCTGTGAACTGGGCATTGATCTGGATGCTGTTGTGAGAGGCCTGGAGAGCGTAAAAGCCGTGCCCGGACGCGCGGAGATACTTGATACGCATACACCGTATAAAGTCCTGCTTGATTATTCCCATTCTCCGGAAGCACTCGAGAATATCCTGACTGCAGTGCGTGATTTTACACGCGGCAGGGTGATCGCCGTATTTGGCTGCGGCGGTGACCGTGACCATGGAAAACGCCCGATGATGGGCGAGATCGGCGGGCGTCTGGCTGATTACTGCATTCTGACCAGTGATAATCCGCGCAATGAGGATCCGTACGAGATCCTGGCATCAATCGAGGAAGGTATTCGGCGTACACCTGCTGAATATACGGTGATCGAGGACCGCCGCGCCGCGATCCGAAGCGCCATGGAAATGGCGAAAGCCGGGGATATCGTTGTGCTGGCCGGAAAAGGACATGAAACATATCAGGAGATCCGCGGCGTAAAGCGCCCGTTTGATGAAAAGGTGGTCGTGCGGGAACTGCTGGCGGAAATGCAGGCTGAACAGCCGCATACATAAGGAGAAGACAACATGCTGTTTATGATTGGTGCGGCGGCAGCCGCTTTTGCCATGATGCTGGCCCTGATGCCGATCTGCATCAAAAAGCTGCGTGCGCTGAAGTTTGGGCAGACGATGTATGAACTCGGGCCGCAGAGCCATCTGAACAAGAAGGGGACGCCCAACATGGGCGGGATCGTGATGGGCCCTGTAACGATCGTGTGTACAGTGCTTGCATTCACGGTCAGTTATTTTTGTTCCAGAGATCCTGCATCATCCTGGCAGTTCTGGTCGCTCGAAAATGCGCTGTGGGCTCTGCTGTTCCTGACGATTGGCTGTATGCTTCTGGTCGGGTTTGCCGACGATTATATCAAGGATGTCAAAAAAGACCATGAAGGACTGCGCCCGAAGCAGAAGATCGTGCGCCAGCTGGCGCTGGGCCTGGTCTTTTCAGTCTGGGCGTATTTCTATATCGGGCATGATGTCATCATCCCGTTTACCGGGAAAACCTGGGACCTGGGGATCTTCTATATCCCGCTGATTACTCTGACGGTGCTGTTCATGACCAATAGTTCTAATCTACAGGATGGTCTGGACGGACTGCTTTCTACAGTGACGGTAGTCGGGATGATCGCCTTTGGCTTGATTGCCTGGCTGTTTAAATGCATTCCCAGCATGGAAAACTCTGCCGTATGCGCAGTGCTGGCATTTGCGCTGGTCGGCGCCGCCGCGGGTTTCCTGGTATTCAATCATTATCCGGCAAAGATCTTCATGGGGGATACGGGAAGCATGTTCATCGGTGCGGTAATGGTAGGGATAGCAGTGGTCCTGCGCCTCGAGTTTCTGTTGCTGCTGATCTGCTTTACCTGTGTGATGAGCTCCGTGTCGGTGATCATGCAGAGGTATTATTTCAAACTGACTCATGGCAAGCGGATTTTCAAAATGTCGCCGATCCATCATCATTTTGAAATGTGCGGCATGAAGGAAACGCAGATTGTATGCATGTACGGTATCGTGACAGCGGTACTGTCCGCAGTTGCGATTCTGTCGTTGCTCAAGTGGCACTGAAAGAGGAGGGGCTGGCTTTGGCGGACCGCGGATATTGGCAGAATAAACGTGTTTTGGTGCTGGGTATGGCGCGCAGCGGCGTGGCCGTTGCCCAGCTTTTGTGCAGATTCGGCGCTGTACCGGTCCTGAACGACCGGAAAAGTGAGGCTGAACTGGGGGATGCTCTGCTGCCTCTGCGCGGACTGCCCTGCGAATGGCAGCTTGGCGTGGCGCCTGAACAGGCGCTGGATACATGCGATGTCCTCCTGATCAGTCCGGGCATTGCTATTGATTCGCCGATCGTGCGGCTGGCGAAAGAACGCGGGATCCCGGTAACGGGCGAGCTGGAAGTGGCTTCACAGCTGGCTGACGGTGCGCTGTATGCATTGACCGGAACGAACGGGAAAACGACAACTGTCTCCCTTCTGGGGGAGATCTGGCGTGCAGCGGGAAAACTGGCTTATGTAGCCGGCAATATCGGCTATCCGCTGTCCGCCGCTGCAATGCTGAGCAAGCCTGAAGATGTATTGATCGCCGAGGTATCGTCTTTCCAGCTTGAAACAACGGAGAGCTTTCACCCACGCGTAGCGGCTGTTCTGAATGTTACGGAAGACCATCTGAACCGTCATTATACGATGGAGAACTACGCGAACGTAAAGCGTCACATTTTTGATGCACAGACGTTCGCGGATGTCGCAGTCCTGAATGCGGATGATGACTACTGCCGTGCTATGGCGGAAGGCCTGGCAGCACGTGTTGCCTGGTTCAGCCGTACGCATGAGGTGGATGAAGGTGCGTTTGTGAGCGATGGAAAGGTCGTCGTGCGCTGGAATGGTACCGAACGTGCCGTGTGCTGTGCCGGAGAGATCTATATTCCCGGACCGCATAACCTGGAGAATGCTCTGGCTGCGGCGATGATGAGCTATGCCGCGGGCGTGCCTGCGCCGGTGATCCGGCAGGCACTTCGCACCTTTAAGGGAGTGGAACACCGCATCGAGTTTGTGCGTGAACTGGACGGTGTTAAGTGGTATAATGACAGTAAGGGCACGAATGTGGATTCGACGATCAAGGCTGTGCAGACGATGCGTGCACCGACTGTACTGATCCTGGGCGGTTCGGATAAGCATGTGTCTTTTGAAGCCCTTGCGCGTGAGATTATCGCCAGTGGGCAGATAAAACATACCGTGCTGTGCGGCGCGACAGCTCCTCAGATAGAGGCAGCGTTGCGTGCAGCAGGATATACGGCGATCGAACACGCGTCCGATTATGCCGAAACGGTCGACAAGTGCCGCAAACTGGCGGTAGAAGGCGGAAACGTTCTGCTTTCCCCGGCCTGCGCTTCCTTCGACCAGTTCAGCGATTATGAACAGCGCGGGCGCGTATTCAAGCAGCTGGTGAACGCACTGCACTGAGGAGGAGAACATGGAAAACGGCATGGGATCAGAAATGCCTGAACAGCCGCAGGAAATGCCCAAAACGGTCTCATACGGACGGCGTGGCGCCGATCCGCGTGTAATCGTCGGCGCTGCTGTGGCTGTATTGCTGGTCCTTACTTTTCTGTTCTTCTTTTCCTGGACGAGGATACGCTTTGTTCAAGTTGACGGACTGAATACGATCGCCCCCGAGACGGTCTTGCGCCTGGCAGGACTGGATCGAGGTGCGACCTATTTCGGTGTGCGCGAAAACCGGATCCGCACCGGTATTGAGAGCAACCGGTATCTGGCCTATGAAGGCATGGAAAGGATCTGGCCGGATACGCTGTATATCAAGGTTTACGAACGCGAGCGCGTGGCGGATTTCCTTTTCATGGGCGTACAGTATACGCTTGCTGAGGATGCCATGGTGCTGGAAAGCACCACCAATATCGCAGCCGTGGGAAGCGGCATGCGGGTATCTGGCCTGAGCATCAGGGATATCCGTGTCGGCGCACAGGTGATCTGCCAGGATGAAGCACAGCTGACGGCATTGCTGGACATCCTGCAGGAACTCAAGATGCAGGGAGTACGCAATTCGGTCGAAGAGATCAATCTGACGAATATGGACAGTATCTATCTTCTCACAAAGGACGGATACACGGCCAATATAGGAACGCCTGAAGATCTGCGGGCTAAGATCGGTACTGTACGCGCAGTGACGGCAGAACTCAAGCGCCGCGGGTTGAGCGGCGGAACGATCGATGCGACCGTGCCCGGACAGGCTGCCTATCGGCCGGGACAGTAAAATTTTACAATCTTTCGCACTTTTTTGTGAAAAAAGATAAACATAATAAAATAAAGCCCTTGCCAAATTATCACAAAAAGGTTACAATGAAGTATCCTGATGACAGTCTGTGCATTCGGCTTTTTGCCGTATGCCTGCGACTGGACACCGTGTGATGCTTGGGGGATGAGGGTCAAGATGAAGAACACCTTTACTACAGTTGATTTCGGTACGGGCAAAATCGTCGCGCTTACTGCGCGTACGAGCGGCCGCATGCGCTGTGATATCATGGGCATGGGCAACTGCCGTTATGCCGGCTTTGCTGACAGGCGCTGGAACGATCCCGCTTCGCTCAACGAGGCGATTTCCAAGGCCATTCAGGATGCCGAACAGGATGCGCATATCCGCATTCATGAAGTAACGGTCGGCGTACCGGGCGAGTTTTCCAATGTGTACACCGTCGAGGCAAAAGTCGATATTCAAGGCGCCGAAAAGCGTGTAACGGCCAATGATATCGATAATCTGCTGCGTCAGGCCCAGCGTGAGCTGAACCTGGATAACGCCGCTCCGCTGCATCGCAGCCCTGCCTGGTTCATGGTAGGCGACGGCAAGAAAACGCTGGAGCCGGTAGGCATGCACGGGGAGACACTGCGCGGCCGTATCTCGTTTGTCGTGGCCGATCCCTTCTTCGTGGATGATATTTCCGAGCGCTTCCGTGCTTTGGGCATCACAGTGGAATCCTTCCTTTCCACGCCGGTCGGACAGGCAATGCATTTTGTGCCGCCCGAAGAGCGTGACAGGACCGCAGTGCTGATCGATATGGGTTATCTGAACACCGAAGTCATGGCTGTGGAAGGCGAAGCAGTTGTATTCCATCGCACGCTGCCCGTTGGCGGCGGCAATATTGCCGCGGATGTGGCATATGGCCTGAACATCCCGCTTGAGAGCGCTGAGCAGATCAAGCAGAGTTATGTGTTTGGTGTTTCGGGCGGCGCGGAAGACTTTACCGTGGCCGATCGTGACGGTATCAATAAGACCTTTACCCGTGATGAAGTGAAAGAAGTGCTGGAGCCGCGCGTTGAGGAGATCGCTGAGCAGATCGCCGAGACGATCAAAATGAGCGGTATCCGCCTGGGCGTTAATTCCGTTGCGTATCTGGTCGGCGGCGGACTGGTCATCAACCGCGGCGGACGTGAGTTCCTGAGCACCAAGCTGGGACGTACCGTCCGTGAGGCGCAGCAGAAGATGGGCAAGCTTTCCAGCCCGGTCTATACGAGTGCGCTGGGCGTACTTGATCTCATGATCGAGACACGTAACAGCACGCATCCGATCGGCGGTCTGAAGGGCTTCTTCAGTGATCTTTTCGGCGGCTGATCAGCCGCGCAGCATCATATCAACCGGAGGAAAGAATATGTCAGATTTGCAGATGGTACAGGAGCAGGGCGCAGGATTTGCGTCGATCAAGGTTGTTGGCTGCGGCGGCGGTGGCAATAATGCCGTGAACCGCATGGTGGAAGCCGGACTGCGCGGCGTGGATTTTGTCGCCGTCAATACTGACCGGCAGGCGCTGACCCAGTCCAAGGCCGGAACAAAGATCCAGATCGGTGAAAAAGTGACCAAGGGCCTTGGCGCCGGTGCTGTACCCGATGTGGGACGCCGCGCTGCGGAGGAAAGCCGCGAGGAGATCGCCAAGGAACTCAAAGGCGCTGATCTGGTGTTTGTCACTGCCGGCATGGGCGGCGGTACCGGTACCGGTGCTGCTCCGATCGTTGCCGAGATTGCCAAGGAACTTGGCTGCCTGACCATTGCGGTCGTGACCAAGCCGTTCCTCTTTGAAGGCAAGCAGCGCATGAAGAATGCCGAGATGGGCATCAGCGAGCTCAAGCAGAATGTGGACACCCTGGTCGTGATCCCGAATGATCGACTGCTGCAGGTAGTCAGCAAGGGCACCACAATGCTCGAAGCCTTCCGTAAAGCGGATGACGTTCTGCGTCAGGGCATTCAGGGCATTTCCGACCTGATCGCGGTGCCTGCTGTGATCAACCTGGACTTTGCGGACGTGCGTACCGTTATGGAAAGCGGCGGCATGGCGCATATGGGAATCGGCGTCGGAAGCGGCGAAAACGGTATGGTTGCCGCTGCAAAGGAAGCTATTTCCAGCCCGCTGCTTGAGACCAAGATCGACGGCGCACGCGCTGTGCTGATCAATGTGTCCGGCGGTGTGGACATGAATATCATGGACGTCAACGAGGCTGCGAGCCTTGTCATGCAGGCTGCGGACAGCGAAGCCAATATCATCTTCGGTGCCAACATCGACGAATCCCTGGGTGACGAAGTGCGTATCACGGTCATTGCTACCGGCTTTGAGAAGACGCCTTTCCCGACCCGTGATCCCAAGGCAAAGCGCGGTGCACGTCCGGCTGCCGTTCCTTATGGGACTGCTGGCGCTACCATTGATCCTTATGCTAACCGTGCTTCCGAAACCAGTGAAGACGCTCCCACCCCGCTTGGCGGTGGCTATGATGCAGATGCCTTCGCATCTGGCGGCGCCCGTCCCGCACCGACTGCACAGCGTCCTGCTGCGCCCTTCGGGTTTGCACCTGCCTATACCGCGCCGAACTTCGGTGCTCCGCAGAATCCGGCGCCTGCCTATACGGCACCTGCGTATCAGCAGCCTGTACAGTCTGTCGCGCCGATCCAGCCCGAACAGAACGCGACTGAAAAGGATGAACTGGGAGTACCGGCTTATCTGCGCAGGAAGAAGTAATATCCCGGATAATATCACGAAACCCTCTCCGATGAACTGGAGAGGGTTTCGTTTGTCTTCAGGTCAAAATGTTATCAGCGCAGGAGTTCTTCGACCATCACGCTTACACTGGCCAAGTCTTCCTCAGTGGGATTCCACAGGGCACGGACACTGTTCTCGGCAACAGTAAATCCGGCTTCAGCAAGCTTGGCCTGCAGGAGCTTGACGCTTTCGCCGCTCCAGCCGTAGCACCCGAACGCAGCGGCTTTCTTGTTTTTGAACTTAAGCTGCTTAAGGAATTCCAGCCAGCCGGCAACGGAAGAGAGATAGCTGTTGCATACGGTCGGGGAACCTACCGCAATGGCTTTTGACTTGAAAACCTCGGTCATTACTTCATTCTTGTCTGCTTTGGCTATATTGAAGACTTTAACGACCGTATCGGGACTCTGACGCTGGATCTCCTCCGCGATGGCATGAGCGATTCTTGCAGTGCCTTCCCACATCGTATCATACGCTATGGTGACCTGGTTTTCCTGATATGCATCAGCCCACAGGGCATACTGACGGACGATCTGCAGAGGATCCTCACGCCAGATGGCACCATGCGAAGGCGCGATCATTTCGATCGGCAGGGACATGGCATCAAGTTCCTGAAGTTTTTTGCTGAGGACTGCAGCAAAGGGATTCAGGATGTTGACAAAGTATTTGAGCGCTTCCCTGCGCAAGACACAGGGGTCTGCTTTATCATTGAAGAGTTCTTCCACAGCATAGTGCTGTCCGAAGGCATCCATGGAGAAGAGAATATTGTCACCGGTCAGGAATGTTGCCATGCTGTCCGGCCAGTGCAGCATACGCATTTCAATGAAGATAAGCTTCTTGCCGTTTCCAATCTCGATGCTGTCACCGGTCTTGACGACATGGAAATTCCAGCCGCGCTTGCCATACTGGCCTTCAATGCTTTTGACTGCCTGTGCGGTGCAGTAGATAGGCGTATTGGGGATCTTTTCCATCAGTGCGGTCAGCGATCCGGAATGGTCGCATTCGCCATGGTTGGCAACGATGAGATCAATCTTGTCCAGATCGATTTCTTTTTGCAGGTTTTCAACAAAATCGAAGCGGTGAGGGGTCCAGACTGTGTCGATAAGTACTGTTTTTTCTTCTTCGATCAGGTAGGCGTTCTGGCTGGAACCGTTGTAGATTGAATAGTCATCACCATGGAAAGTTTCCAGCTCCCAGTCCAGATAACCGACCCAGCTGACATTGTTCTT
>JAFZPO010000145.1 GCA_017550305.1 Clostridia bacterium | reverse complement strand
GCTGATCATGCGCCGCTTCATGATGCGCATCGCTTCCAGGATCGCCGAGAAGGAAGGCGCGCGTGCCCTGATCACCGGTGAAAGCATCGGCCAGGTAGCCAGCCAGACCATCGAAGCCCTGTGCTGTACGGACGCGGTCGTGCCCATGCCGGTATTCCGTCCGCTGATCGGCAATGATAAGATCGAGATCATCCATATCGCGGAGAAGATCGGTACCTATGAAACGAGCTGCCTGCCGTATGAAGACTGCTGTACGGTATTCACACCGCGGCATCCGGCAACGCATCCGAAGCTTGAGAATGTCGAACGCGCAGAGCAGGGCCTGGATATCGAAGGCCTGGTGCAGGCGGCAGTCGACGGCGCAGAATTGATAGAAGTCTAAGGAGAATATAAAGTATGATCCCTCGTTCTGACAGAATGGCAAAAGTACACTCGGATATCCGCGGCCCGCTGTACGAGGAAGCGCTGCGGATGCAGTCCGAAGGCGAAAAAGCCTTGAAACTGAACACAGCCAATCCGGGAAGCTTCGGTTTCGTGCTTCCCGACAGCGTACGCTATGCGCTGAGCCGTCATATCGATGAAGCGGTCCCGTACTGCGATATGCGCGGTATGCCTGCTGCGCGTGACGTGATCTGTACATATCATATCGGCCGCGGCATCTCTGGTATCAGGCCCAATGACATCTTTGTCTGTAACGGTGTCAGCGAAGCCGCGTCCATGGCAATGACAGCGCTCGTATGCACCGGGGATGAGATCCTGATGCCTTCTCCCTGCTATTCGCTGTGGAGTAATAATGCCTACATCTGCGCAGGTAAGCCGGTCTTCTACCGCTGCGATCCCGCCAATCATTGGAATCCGGATCCGGACGATATCGCTAGCAAGGTGACTAGCAAAACAAAGGCGATCGTAGTGATCAACCCGAACAACCCGACGGGTGCCGTATACAGCCAAGACACATTGCTCGCGATCGCGGATATCGCACGTAAGAACCACCTCGTGCTTCTCGCGGATGAGATCTATGACCGCCTGATCATGGATGAGAAACAGCATTATTCCATCGCGGCGCTTGCACCGGATGTTCCCTGCATCACGTTCAATGGTCTTTCGAAATCCCACATCATCTGCGGATTCCGCTGCGGATGGATGGTCTTCAGCGGGCCGCGCAGCGAACTGCATGAGATCAAGGACGCGGTCACACAGCTTGCTTCCATGCGCCTGTGCGGAAACGCGACTACACAGCTGGTGATTCCGGCCGCTCTGGTTGACAGCGAGAGCACGCGCGCTATGCTGATCCCCGGCGGACGTCTGTATGAACAGCGTAAGGCTACAACAGAGGAACTGGCCAAGATCGAAGGCGTAAGCTTTGAGATGAACCATGCGGCATTCTATCTGTTCCCGCGTATCGATGAGAAGATCTACAATTTCGAAGACGGTCATGACTTCGCAATGAAGTTCCTGCATGAAAAGCATGTCCTGGTCATCCCGGGCAGCGGATTCGACTGGCTCGAGGATATACGCGTGCGTATCGTCATGCTGCCGTATGCGGATGAATTGCGTCATGCGATGCAGGAGATGGGAGATTTCCTTCAGAAGCACCGCCGCTGATGAATTGAATACTGTTATAAGTCTGTCTTGCCTGAAAGGGATAGTAAGACAGGCTTTTTTCATTCAGGAATTCTCCTAAGTATTGACATTCTCCTAAAATACGGTAAAATTTAGGAGAAAGGAAATGTCGGTGAATTATGAGAGAGTTTGATTATAAAAAATATAAGACAAACCGTTGGGATAATGAGACCCTGAATTACCTTTCGCAGATACATGAGTACAAAGGAAAACAGGAACTGTTTCTGAGACAGAAACCTGTTGAGATGGAAAAACTTGTAGCAGTTGCAAAGGTACAATCGATCGAATCATCCAACAGAATCGAAGGTATTATTAGCTCAAGCACCAGAATCGGTCAGCTGGCAAAAGAAAAGACAACTCCCAGAAACCGCGATGAAAAAGAAATCGCGGGTTACAGGGATGTCTTGAATACTATTCATGCGAATTATGAGTATGTTCCGGTAAACGGGAATATCATACTCCAGCTTCATCGTGACCTGATGCAGTATGCTGAAACCGGATATGGCGGAAGATACAAGACCACGCAGAATTATCTTAAAGAGATAAAAAAAGACGGAACAGAGGTAATCCGCTTCATACCGGTACCGCCATATGAGACTGAAGCCTGCATCAATGCTATATGCGAAAACTATAATGCAATGATCGAGGATACATCGGTTGATCCTTTGCTGATTATTCCTGTATACCTGCATGATTTTCTTTGTATTCATCCGTTCAATGATGGAAACGGCAGGATGAGCAGATTGCTGACACTGCTGCTGTTATATAAATCCGGATACCATGTTGGAAAATATATCAGTATTGAAAGACATATCGAAAAGACCAAGGAAGCCTATTATGACGCGCTGGAGATGTCATCCGCGGGATGGCATGAAGGAGAGGAAGATCCCACTCCCTTTGTCAAGTATATGCTTGGTGTGATCCTTGCGTGTTATCGGGAGTTTGAAAGCCGGATTAATATCATAAGTGATACGACAGTCGTATCCGAAACCGGGAACGGAAAGAAGAAGGTTATTACGATCAGAAGCAAGGCTTATGATATTGTAAAGGCTTCAGTTGATAATAAAATCGGGAGATTTACCAAACGCGAGATTGCTGATATATGCCCGAGCATAAGTGAAAAATCTGTTGAAGCAGTATTGAAAAAGCTTTCGGATGAAGGATATGTTGTAAAACATGGACATGGAAAGGGAACATTCTATTCGAAAACATATTGATTGTTTTCTGTAACACTGCAAAACGGGAAGACAAAGATATAAACTGACAGAAAGGATTAGCAAAGTGAGATTCCTGCATATTTCAGATCTGCATCTTGGGAAACAGATGAACGATTGGCCTCTGCTTGCGGACCAGGAAGCGGTCCTGCAGCAGATCGTTTCCATTGCTGAAACTGAAAAGGCAGATGCCGTCCTGATCGCGGGCGACGTCTACCAGCGCTCGTCCCCGCAGGCAGAAGGCATGGCGGTTTTCGATTCCTTCGTTTCGCAACTGGTGAACGCGGGCAAAAAGGTGTTCATTATCAGCGGCAACCATGATTCCGCACTCAGGATCTCATACTTTGCATCCCTGGTGCGTTCCTCTGGTGTGTATGTGACGGAAGCCTTCGATGGGAGGATGCAGAGCGTGACGCTGCAAGATAAGGACGGCGACATCATCATATGGATGCTGCCGTTCCTCAGACCCTCGCAGGTGAAGCGGAAACTGCCTGAAGAAAAGATCACGACCTACCAGGACGCGGTGGAAGCAGTTCTTCGCCAGACGCCCCTTGATCCGAAGAAACGCAACATCCTGATGTGCCACCAGTTCATCACCGGCTGCGAGACTTCGGATTCAGAGGAACTGGCAGTAGGCGGGCTCGATAATATCGACGCATCGGTCTTTGACGCTTTCGATTACGTGGCGCTGGGACATATCCATAAGCCGCAGAAGGTCACGCGTGAGACACTGCGCTACGCAGGCTCGCCGCTCAAGTATTCATTCTCAGAGGCGAATCACAGAAAGAGCGTGACGGTCGTCGATATCCGGGAAAAGGGCGATATAGAACTGCATACCGTGCCGTTGTATCCCATCCATGACGTACGGCTCATCGAAGGCTGTGTTGACGACATCCTGCGTATGCCGTACTCGGAAGACTATGTATGGATCACGATCCATGACGAGCTTCCGCCGCCGGATGCCAGGGTGATGCTCTCTGTCAATTTCCCGAACACCATGAAGTTTTCTATCGTCAATTCCAAAACGAAATACGATATCGACGTTAAGGCTGCCGAGAGCGTGGAGGATAAGAGCGTTACCGAGCTTTTCAGTGACTTCTACCGGCTGCAGAACAATGACCAGGTGCCGGGTGAAGAGCATATGAAGGTGCTGGGAAAAGTGCTCAGGGAACTGGAGGACAGCCATGAAACCTATTAAGCTGGTCATGTCCGCATTCGGACCTTACGCAGACAAAACAGTGATCGATTTCTCAGCATTCGGGGATACAGGGATCTTCCTGATCGCCGGCGATACGGGCGCGGGAAAGACGACGATCTTTGATGCCATCAGCTTCGCCCTGT
>JAFZPO010000144.1 GCA_017550305.1 Clostridia bacterium | reverse complement strand
GGCTTCCCATGCGGTGCAGCCTTCCACGTCCGCCGCCTCGTACAGGGACGGGGAGATGGCCTGCAGGCCCGACAGGAACACGATGATCTGGATGCCGCTGGCCATGACGATGTCATAGATCGCGTCGATCATCTGGAACAGCACGTCGAACACGCCGCCGCCCACGCCCGATACGGACAGGAGATCCTCCAGGGCGGCGGAAAGGTTCACGCCGGACGCGTCCGCCACCTGCTCCGAGATGCCCTGCATCATGTTGTAGAACTCGTTCTGGCTCTCGATGCCGGGGAGCACGCCGCTTGACAGGATGACCGGCAGGAAGAAGATCGCCCTGGCAAGGGTCCTGCCCTTGAAATCCTGGTTGAGGATCACGGCCATCACGAAGGACAGCACCAGGGTGGCCACCGAGTTGATCAGCATCCGGGGGATCTCCTCCACCAGCCGCTGGTTGAAGTACGGATCGCCGCCGAAGGCGTACTTGTAGTTGTCCAGCCCGATGAAAGAATTCCCCTGGGTCAGGTTGACCTCCTGGAAGGACATGATCAGGGATTCGATCAGGGGCTTTGCCATGAATACGACGAAGCCGATGATGAAGGGCAGGATGAACAGTACGCCGTGACGCGCGTTGCGGGACCGCATGGTGCCGTACACGTCATTCCCGGGAATGAACGTGAGGACGGACTCCCTGAAGCTCCACTTCTCGCGCGAGGACCTCTGACGCCTTGCCATCACTCATCCCCCCTTTCCACGATATAGCTGCGGGCAGGGATCGTGAGCCCGCCGGAAACATAGTCCTCATCGGTATAGTTCACGCAGACCTTCGCGCCGCTCTCGTACACGGTCATCGTGACCCCGTCCGCGAGGCGCTCATGGCCGGTCATGCGCTGGCTGTTGAGCCCCGCCATATCCCGCTGGTAGTCCGCGATCAAAAGCGCGGCGTCCTCCGCCCACTGGGAATAGGAGGCGCCGTAATACCCAGTATGGAGGGTGTCCTGCACGATCTCGGCGCTTTCATTCATGAAGGTGAAGTTCAGCCCGGCGCCGTACTCAGCGCAGCGGAGCAGCTCGGTCTGCCAGTCGCCCTCAAGATTGACGGCCCTGCCCGTGTAATCCGCCGCGCCGTGTATGGCGATCTGGTAGAAGGGCACGGCCTCGTCGATGATCGAGTACTCGATGCCGCTCAGATCCATGTCCGTGATCACGTCCGCGTAGGGCATCACGTAATCGTAGCCTTCCTTGACCATCACGGCCTGTCCGGCTTCCTTCGCCTTCATGACGGTATCGATATTCATCTGTTTGACCTGCTCACGGGTCGTGGTGCCCTTGGGATTGTAATCACCGCTGAGCAGGGTGCCGATATCCCGGAAGGCCACGCCGTACGCGCCTTTATCCTTCAGCGCGGCGATCAGGTTGTCCGCGAGCCGGCTTGCATAGTCCGGGCGTACCAGATAGAACGGGTCATAATAATCATCCTGCTGGTAGATGATCGGGGAATAGGGATAGATGATGATCTGCTCCCGGGTGGTGAACCGGGCCGCGTCCCTGTAGGCGACGAACCCGTTGGTAAGATCGCTCCGGTAAGCGAAGCAGGTGAGGCCGTCGAAATAAAGAGGTACGTCCATCTCCGCGGCCGCTTTGATCAGGGAGCGCATCCCGCTGTCCCCGCCCAGACTGCCGACCGTTTTCACTTTGGTGAGCACCTTCTGGCTGATGCCGCCGTTGCACCATCCGGTCATCCTCACGCTCAGGTTCTTTACATCCTTCAGGTCGGTGATGATGGCCTTTGCCTGGTCAAAGGTCGTGACGGGCACCACCGCGTTGACCGGCAGGCCGAAACGGACGACCTTCTTGTCGATCGCGCCGACCAGCTCCACCGACACCGGCACATCCGCGTCCGCGGTCTTCATCTCCGGATACCTGTCCCTGAGATAATCCCCGTACACCGTCGCCATATCGACGTAATCGTCGCTGTCGATAAAGCGGTAGCGCTGGCAGATGGTCTCCTCGGGCATCTCCTTCTCGAACATGTACACCAGGTTGGCGGTCTTGGCGGACACGTTGTATTTATCGCTGTGCAGCACATTGTACTTGGCGCACATCCAGTTGTAGCTGTTATAGCGCAGGCTGATATCCGCCATGATGCCGCCGAAGGACGGCGCGCCTTCCAGGATGCAGATGAAGGAGCCCCCGTCCCTGGTCATGCCGAAGACCGGGAAGGTGTTCTTGGTCTCACTGACCGCCTCGATGCGCTCGGAGCCGTAATCCCAGCCGTACAGGTTGGCGTAGTAGCTGTTCTGGGACAGCTTGCCGTTGTTGTACCGGATCAGCGCGCCGCCGCCCTCGGGGATGAACATGAAGCCTTCGTCATTCAGGCTCGCCGCGCCGAACATGGGCAGCACGGTCACGTAGGTGATGGGATACTCCGCACGGTAGCAGATCCGGTCATAGGGCACCTTGACGAGGAAGTCCGGCCCGTCCAGCTGGTAGACGATCGTCACGTTGAACACCGGGTCCTTGTTCTCCTTGGCGCCGGCGACCAGCTGCATGTCCAAGTCATAGTCCTCCTGGGTGTAGCCGGCGGAAGCGAAGATGGCCGCGACGCCCTTTTTGTTGTTCTCGGACGTATCGGCCTTGAGCACGTACAGCTCCTGGTTCGCCAGCTCCGGATACAGGGCCAGCAGCTCGTCCTTGTTCTTGACCTCGTTGATCTTCTCCGGCTTGTAGAGGGTGTAGACGTTCTTGACCTTTTTGGAGTCCTTGCTGTTCAGCCCGCTCACGAAGCTGTTGAACCGCTCCACCGTGATCGCGGAAGGCAGCAGGTAGACCTTTTCGATCTTGCCGACGGAATAGGTCACGGCCACGCTGCCGTCATCCTCCATGGCGACGGAATAGGTGCCGTTCTCGATGGAATAGGTGTAGTTGTTGAAATCGATGGTGCCGCTGGCGGAGGAGTAAGTCACGACCAGGGTGGACTGGAGCATGGCCTTGTTGGCCGCCAGGGCAACGGCATCCTGCGCGGCGTCCGCCGGGTTGGACAGCCATACCCGGCCCGTCGCCTTCTCCGTCAGCCGGAACTGGGTGGTCGTCGCGTCCAGCTCAAAAAGCAGGTCGTCGTTCTCCATCGTAAGGGTCTGCTTCCCGTCCTCATAATAGGAGATGACGGGCGGGTTCTCCTCTTCTTTTTCAGGCGTGCCGTAGAGGGGGATGCCGACGAAGACTACCAGGGCGGCGATGAGCGCCAGCGCAACCAGCCAGGGGATCAGCCTGCGGAGGACGGATCTTTTTTTCTTCATGATATTGCCTCCTCCCCGATCAGTGCAGCCTGAATACGATCTCGCGGTACAGGGACACGAAGTATCCCGCCGCGTCGCTCAGAAGGCTGAAGAATACCAGCACCAGGAACAGGATCACCATCGCGCCGAAGATCGTGAACACGATGAAGATCAGCGTTTTCCCCGGGCTGTAGTCATGCACCTGCATCAGGCCCGCGAAGGCCAGGAACAGGCACCAGATGATCGAAACGCTCTCCAGGACCGTGTAATACGACGCCTCGTCGAAAGAAATCATGTGGCTGAGCAGGATCAGCGGCACCTGGATCAGGATGTAGGGCACCAGCGCGTAGCACATGACCATGTAGATGTCCCTGAAATGCCCCTTGCCGTCGAACAGGGTGGACAGGCTCCAGTTGGACAGGCACAGGACCAGGAACGGCAGCAGCAGGGACGCGCAGCGTTCGTAGATATTGATGTACTGGATCGGCGCCGTGATGAACTGGAAATTGGTCAGCATCAGCTTGAGCACATAGGTGATCAGAAACAGCGCCAGGAAGGTGTGGGCGGCCGCCAGGGATCCGCGCTTTTCATGCACCAGGTCCCAGAAGCCGTCGAAGGGATGGGTGATCACATAGAGGCCGTAGCGCAGGGTGGCCTTGTAGCGCTGCCATCCTGCCCCGCGGGCATTCACAGCCGCCGCGTCAGCGGGCAGTCGTTCCGCGCTGCTCATAAGCTGCCACCTCCGCTCTCGTTTTTTTGATGAAACCGACTACCGGCGGCACGATCAGCAGGCACGCCGCCGCAATGACGATCCACACGATGTTGCGCTCCACGACGATCTTGCGGTAGTACCGGTAGGCGCGGCCGTAATTCTCCCGGTCGTGGGCCATTTTGAAGTACCGCATGGCGCCCTCGTAGTCCTCCTGCCGCATCAGGGACCGGCCGATCCCGATGAACGCCAGATTGTAATTGGCGTTGAGCTTGAGCACCTCGCGCCAGGTATCGGCGGACTGGTCGTATTCGCCCCTCAGGTACTCGTCGCTGGCCTGGTAGATCAGCCTGCCGTACTCGGTGGGGGTGAACACCGTGATGCTGTTCTCGTTCTGGTCCAGCACCATCAGGTCCAGCCCCATATGCTCGACGGACCTGGCCGACAGGAACGCGCCCTCGAAGTTGCCCTTGCTGCCGAAGGCCCACAGCATGATGCCCTGGGGATCGTAGCCGAACAGCTTGCCGTGGGTGGAATCCACGGCGATGTAGATATCGTTGTCCAGCACCGTGATGTCCCGGAACTTGGACGGGCCGTAGTCCAGGCTCTGCTCCACCCAGTACAGGTCACCGATCGGGGGATACTTGTCGTTCTTGATCAGGATGTCGTTGCCGATGGAGTTGATCCTGCGGATGGGCTTGGCGATGTCCCATTTCAGGTCGTACTCGCTGAACACCGTATTGGTGGCGTAGATGAAATCATCGCGGTCGATGTAGATGTTCTCGTATTCCGTGGGCACGAAGGACGCCTGGGAGGCACGCTGCTCCTTGGTGGTGAAGAAGGATTTCCAGATATAGTCCCACATGTCATACTTGGCCTTGTTGGCCCCGATGAAGCCGGTGAAGGTGCCGTCCGCCTCGTACTTGACGATGCCCTTGTTCACATTGGTGGCCAGGGCGAACACGCGGCCGCAGGAATCCACGACGATCTTGCTGGGCAGGAAGCTCAGGTTCTGGTCAAAGGTCGTATCCTCCGGCTTGACGTAGTCCCGGATGAAATTCCGGTCCTTGTCCATCATCACGATGCGGTTGTTGTTGGTGTCCGCCACGTAGATGTTGCCTTCTTTGTCCACCGCCACATCGCTGGGGGTGCTGAAGGTCTCCGGCGAGGTCCCGTGCACCGAGTCGATGATGCCGCTGAGCTTAAAGTCATCGCCCTCCCTGGTCAGGCGCAGGATGCGGTTATTGCCCGTATCGCACACGTAAAGGTCATCTCCCAGCACGAACAGGCTCTGGGGGCGGTTCATCGGCGTCTCCAGCCCGAGAGCGCCGCTGTAGATCACTGTCTGGACGCGGTACGCGTCAGGGGATTCCCTCATCTCGCCCCAGTAATCATAATTGTAGGTATACACGCTGCTGAACCCGTCGCTCTCCGCGAGGGCGCAGCATGCCGGCAGGAGGAGCATCGCCGCGATGCCCAGTGCCAGCCAACGCAAATATCGCTTCACTGATCTTGTCCCTCCCTTCCCGCGTCAGTCCTTCAGGCCGGAGGACGCCATGGTCTCCAGGATCATGTTCTGGGAACAGATGAAAATGGTGATCGGCACCAGCATCACGATGACCGTGACCGCCGCCGCCTGGCCCGTACGGGCGATGCCGCCCGCCTGGATCTGCTGCAGGGCGTACACAAGGGTCTTTTTCGCTTCGGAGTAGATCACCGTGGCGGCGTTGGTGTTCCACAGGTTCTGCACGGAGAAGATGATGATGGTCAGCCACGCGGGCTTCACGTTCGGCATGACGATGCTCCAGAAGATCCTGAACTCGCCGGCGCCGTCGATGTGAGCCGCCTCGATCAGGGCCGTCGGCAGGCTCTCCATGGTCTGCTTCATCAGGAACAGGCCGATGGGCGCCGCGAACGCCGGGAGGATGATGGCCCAGTAGGTGTCGATGATGCCGATCTTGCTCATGATCACGTAGTTGGGGATGCCCGTCACGTAGCCGGAGAACATGAGCGCCGTCACCACGACGGCGAAGAAGGTCCT
>JAFZPO010000143.1 GCA_017550305.1 Clostridia bacterium | reverse complement strand
GCTGGTCGCGGGCGGTCAGGGCGCTCGGGAACTCAGCAGCGTACTTGATCATGCGCTCGGTCTCGTAAGCTTCGGGACGGGTCGCAACATAACCGGTGTCGATGGACCACTGGGCAACACGGTCAGGATTGTTGGTCATCCACTTGATGAAGGTGAAGGCCGCCTGGGTCATTTCGGGGGTGATGTTGTCGCCCTTGAAGATGTAGAAGTTACCGCCGCCGGTGGGGGAGCCCCAGCTGGTCTTGGCAGGCAGGTAGCTGGTGCCGAACTCGAACTGGGCATCCTTCTTGACGCTGGTCAGCTGGCCGGTGGTGTGATACATCATGGCGATGGTGCCGTTTACGAAGTCGTTACGGGTGTTGGCCCACTTCGGAGCAACGGGCATCGCACCGATGTCGCTCAGGTGCTTCCAGAAGGTCAGACCGGTGATGGTCTTGGGATCGTTGAAGTATACTTCAGTACCGTCATCGCTCATCAGGTTGAAGTGATCCTGAGTCAGGGTGAAGGTCTGCAGCATCCAGTAAGCATAGCCAGCCTTATCGGAAGGAACTTCGATACCATAGCGGACTACGTTGCCGTTCTCATCCTTCTTGACGAGCTTCAGAGCATACTCTTCCAGCTCTTCCCAGGTCTTCGGGGGAACTTCGGGATCGAGGCCAGCTTCTACGAAAGCTTCCTTGTTCCAGTAAAGGATAATGGTGGAACGCTGCCACGGAATACCATAGGTCAGATAGCCGCCGTTTCCGTCGGGCAGACGGGAGTTCTGCATGAAGCCATCATAGAAACCATTCAGCCAGGCGAGGTCTTCCTCGGTGGTGCAGTACTGGTTGTAGTCCTGGATCACGTCGAGGGAGTAGAGCTGATACAGGTCGATGGAGAACATCAGGGCGATAGCGGGGGTGTTGCCGGCCTTGATGTCAGCCATAACCTTGGTGGTGGTGTCAGCATAGGAACCGGCATAGATCGGGTTGATCTTGATGCTGGGGTTCTCAGCATGGAACTCCTCGCACAGCGCGCTGATCAGCTGATCGGGGCCGCCGCCGACGGATACGGGGAAGTACATGTTCAGTTCGATGACGTCATCGGCCTGAGCAAAGGATACGATGCCAAACACGAACAGCATGGCAAGGACCAGGGACAACAGTTTCTTCACAGAGATTCCTCCTCTTTTTTACGGGAACGTTTTCCCGATTTTGAGTATTTGGACGGAAAGCACCCTTCTTTCCTGTCGTTACGGATATTATATCACGCGGGCAAAAATACTGTCAACGGTTCAGGTGGTTTTTTTACCGTTTTGCACAAAACAGTAACGGTGTATCGAATAAAAAATACTGCGGGTGGGATCCCCGCAGTACTAAGGATATGAAGGCGTTATTCCACGATCTCCTCAAGCGGATATGCGTGGCTGAAGGCCTTCTTGCAGCGTTCGTCCGTGACCTCGATGCGGATGTATCCGTCGACCTTCTGCAGCGGGATGACGGCCTCCGTGATGGTCTCGCCCAGCGGTGCATAGACACTGCCGCGGACAGTGGCGCGGCCTACCGTGCGGATGGCGACGCAGACGGCCGGCGAGCAGGAGACATGCAGTTCGTTGTCCTCAATATACGCATCATGGATCTCCGGACCCTGGGATGCGTAGAAGTGCCCCTTTTCGAGCGCATCGATGACTGCTTCATACGAGAGTTCCTTTGCCTTGATCATGTTGAAGCCGCCGAAACTGTCGCAGCGCGGATCGCCGTAGGGGAACTTGTTATGGTTATCGTCATTGGCCAGACACCAGATCATCTTTCCCAGACGCAGCATCTGGTCATAGGCCCAGGCATCGTTCTCATAGAAGCCTTCCATGGAGGTGTTATAGTTGGAGATCTCCATGGCATAAACGCCGTCATACTTGCTGAAGTCCTCGAAGTTCTCGAGGGACCAGCCGGGATGGTTATAGGAGACGAGATATCCGTTCTCGTTTGCCTCCCGGATGATGCGGTTGAAATCGCGAGCGCAGAAATGCCGGTCGCAGATCTCGCCGACGCGGGGGATATCCTCAAGCTTGATCCCGTTCTTGTCGATGTAGCGCAGATATTTGGGATCGAGGGCGATCTGCTTTTTTACTTCAGGCGTGCGCGCGATCAGATTGATATGGAAATTCTTTGCAATGCGCGGGGCATCCTGCCTCTCGCGCACATAGATCTCATAGCCGTTGATCATGAGAAAGTCGGGCAGAGTGAGATCGGTATGGTCCCACATGATCTCATGGTCGGTGATCGCGAGGATGCTGTAGCCGTGCTCACGGTAGAAGTCGCGCATCTCGACGGGCGTCAGCCTTCCGTCCGAGATCGTGGAATGGGAATGCAGATTGGCCTTGTAGAATTTGCCTTCACGGGGGAACAGGTCATAGCGCATATGAAGATCCTCCTGCAATGAAAAAGTGAAAATGAGAAAAGGGGCAGCGTGCTGTCACGCTGCCCCGCGGAATACGATCAGTTGAACAGATGGGCGCTGTCCGCCTTGACCTGCTCAAAGGCTTCCTCAGCAGTAATGCTCTGCTCCTGGATGAGCAGGGAGGTGGAGGCCTTGATGATGTTCATGAACTCCATGCGTTCCGGGAAGTACGGGGTCTCATTGCCGGTGCCGAAGGGCAGCTGGTCATATGCGACCTTGTAGTTCGGGTTCTCTTCCCAGAACTTCTTCATGGTCTCGTTCTCTTCCATGTTCTTCAGGGTAGGCACATAACCGGTGGTCATGGCATCCTTCGCGATCTGATCGGGGCTCAGCAGGAACTGGATGAACTCCCAGCCGGCGCGCAGGCGCTCTTCACTGTTGCCCTCAAGCAGGATCAGGTTGCCGCCGCCGATGCCGACTGCAGGCTGGGTGTAATAGGGGATCTTGCAGACGCCGAGCTCAAAACCGGCTTCCTTGGAGTACTTGGAAATATTACCCATGCTGCCGCAGGAGGCAACGAGGGAAGCGATCTTGCCCTGGTAGAAACGCTGCTGTGCAGCGGTACCGGCGCTGGCAGAGTCATACGGACGGCACCAGCCCTCGTCTACCCAGCGACGCCAGTCGCTGAACAGCTTGAGTAGGGAGCCTTCGTCCAGGCAGGGAGAAGAGGTCGTGCCGTCTTCATTGATCTTGGCAAAGCCGGCGCCCTGGCTCAGCAGGAAAGCGCCCTGGTTGAAGCTGGTATCCTCGTAGAACTCGAAACCATAGGTGATGGGTTCTTCGCCGGGGACTTCGCTGGGCACATACAGTGCCTTACAGAACTCTTCCATCTCAGCAACGGTCTCGGGAGCCTTCAGGCCCTTCTCGTCCGCCATGGTCTTGTTGTAGTAGAAGACCGGGGTGGAACGGACATAAGGCAGGGTGTGCACTTCGCCGTCATGGATGGCGGGCACGTTCAGCAGGGAATCCACGAACTGGTTGAGGTCAAAGCCTGTCTCGGCCATGAACGGGGCCATATCGGCGGTCAGACCGTCGTCCAGCAGCATGGCGGTGTGGGCACTGCTGGTCACGCCGACAACGGGATAGGTCTCATCGATGCTCTGGGAAGCCAGCTGCATCTTGGTGACGTTGTCGCTGTAGGAGCCCTGGTAGATGGCTTCCACGATAATGCCTTTTTCCTTACCGACGGTCGCGTTGAAGCGCTCAACAGACTCGGTCAGAACAGCGCCGTTGGCGCCGCTGCCGCGGGTGTGCCAGAAGGGGATGGTGATGGGATCTTCGGGGCTGTAGGCCAGCGCGCTGCCGCAAAGACCGAGCAGCAGGGCCGCGACCAGAAGCAGGGTAACGAGTTTCTTCATGGGGAATTACCTCCTTATATTGTTATGGCGCTTTGCCATTAGGTACACGGTAAACAGACTTCCCTTCGATGTAGGTGCACTTGAGGTTCTCCGTGACGATTCGCCGGTCATCCGGGTCTGCCAGAATCTCGAGCATCCTCTCAGCAGCACGCAGGCCGATCTCGGCGTTGGGCTGCATGATACCGTCCATCGGCGGATTGCACAGCGGCATCCATTCGTAATTCGCGAATGAAATAAGCGAGATGCGCTCCGGGACACGGATGCCATGGGAATTGATATAGTTCATCGCACCGACCGTCAGTGGGCTTGATGCGAGCAGGACAGCTGTGGCGGGCGTTTCTTCAAGCAGGTATTGGATGGAGCGGGCGCCTTCCTCCTGCGTCGTTGGACTGCAGCAGATCAGGCTTTCTTCAACAGGAAGCCCGGCATCCTTCAGCATGTCGCGGTAGCCGCGGATGCGGTTCATGGTCGGGGCAAAGCGCGGTACGGCACCCATGAAGCCGATCTTCCGGTGCCCGGCTTCTATCAGCCGCCGCATGGCACGGCAGGTGATCTCATAGTTGTCCACATAAAAACCGCTGACAGTCTTGAGATTGGGTTCCCGGTCGATGAGTACGACCGGGCATGGAATACGGCTGTAGTCGTAATCATTGTCTGACAGCACCATGATGATGCCGTCCACTTTCCATTCTAGCAGCGTACGGATGCTTTCCTGCTCCTGCTGGGGCTGGTCGCCTGAGGTGCGGATCAGAAGCTGGTAACCGCTCTTTTCGAGACGCTTCCCGATCCGGCTCAGTGCCCTGCCGTAAAAGTATCCGGGATCGATCTTGGGGATGATGATGCCGATGGTATTGGTCGAGCCGCTGCGCATGGCGCGCGCGAAGATATTCTGGCGGTAACCAGTCTCGGCAATGGCCTGCCTGACGCGTTCTTCAGTTTCCGGTGTGACATAATGCGTACGGTTCAGAACGTGCGATACCGTGCCTGTCGACACGCCCGCACGCGCGGCAATATCCTTGATGGAAACGCCGTTCGCCATGTCATTCACCATTCCATTTAATCGTTTCAATGAAATGGTAGCATTGATGTGCCGCTTTGTCAATATTCCTTAAAAAATAAAAAGTGCGCACAGGCAAGCAGACCTGTACGCAGAAGGAGGAACGAAGAACTTACTGAAGACTCTTGACGAAGGCGGAGATACGGCGGATGGCTTCGCCGATCTGGATGTCATTGACTGCATACGAGAGGCGGACGAAGCCGCTGGCACCAAACGGTGCGCCGGGGATGACTGCCACATGGCCATACTCGAGCAGCATGGCCGCAAAGACGGAATCGTCTTCCACAATCTGCCCGTTCAGCTGTTTGCCCAGATACGGGCGGATGTCCAGCAGCATGTAGAAGGCGCCTTT
>JAFZPO010000142.1 GCA_017550305.1 Clostridia bacterium | reverse complement strand
GACCTCTATGCAGACGCTGACGGAGCACCGTGAACAGCTGGAGAGACTGGCCCAGCTGCTTATTGAACGTGAAATGCTATCGCGCGAAGAATTCGTCGCATTCATCAACGGTGAGCCGCTGCCTGAAAAAGAGCCGGTTCGCATTGAAGAGCCCGAAGTAAAAGAAGAAGAAAAAGAAGAAACAGCGGGTCCGGAGCAGCTTCCGGAAGGCTGATGATCAATGGAGGAGCAGGCTGCATATATGCCTTCGGAACATAATGTTAAGAAAACCAAAAAAGGAAAGATCATCCTGATCATTGCACTGTGCGCGGCTGTCGTTGCCGCGGCAGGCGTTTTCGGGTATTTTTACTTTCCCTCGAGGTCTTCGAGCTACAGTGCATATATTCAGTCGCGCAGCACATTTCTGCCCAATGTTTCAGTTAATGGGATCGACCTTGGCGGGATGACCCAGGACGAGGCATGGAACGCGGTCTATAAGCGTGTGACGGAATGGCAGAACAGCTGGTCTCTTGAAGTTGCGTGCGATGGGTTTACATATTCAAAACTAAATTATGCAGCACTGGGGATCCAGACGGATTATGAAGCATTGGATACAATGCTCAGCAAAGCCTGGAGCCTCGGGCACAGGGGCGGATATAACGAGTACAGGCAGGACCTGGAAAGTTTGGAGAAAGAGCCATACCAGGCTTATCCCGAACAGAAACAGGGCAGTAATGAACAGCTGGACCTTCTGCTTAGCGTTATACAGAGCAATGTGTACCGTGCTCCGATCGATGCCGTGATGACAGGCTTTGATCCTTCGAATACAAAGTCCCCGTTCTCTTTCCGCGCTTCAGCCTACGGGCAGACGATCGATACAGAACTGGCAAAGAGCGAAATACTGCAGATGGCTGCATCGGGAGAAAGCGGGCGATATGAGATCCCGCTTAAGACTGTTGCTCCCAAAACCACGCTCAGTGATGTGGAAGCCGATTATACGCTGCTTTCGGAATACTATACTGCGATCGATAAGCATTCCACTGAAGAACGCAATGCAAATATCGCACTGGTATTGTCTAAGATCAACGGGAAAAGGATCAACAGCGGTGAGCGTTTCAGCTTCAATTCCGTTGTGGGAAAACGCAACGAACAGAACGGCTTCAAGACCGCTATGGGATATATCTCCGGTGAGCTGGCCGAAGTCGTGGGAGGCGGCGTCTGCCAGGCAAGTACAACCGTATATGCCGCTGCGCTTTGCGCGGGCATGACGATCCAGAACAGAACGCCTCACTCGATACCGGTCTCATATATCTCCCTCGGACAGGACGCTACAGTCAATGACATGCGGGGGCATGAGATCGACCTTGTGTTCAGGAATAAGACGCCCAATCCCGTATATATAACATGTGCGGTTGAGACCAATGCCACAGGACGCATGGAGTGCGTTGTCCGTTTCTGGGGACGCGCGCAGGAAGACGGGAGTTATTTCAGGCTTGACTCTGTTATCGTAGAGACGCTTGAGATTCCAGAAGAAGTAGTGCGGCAGGACAAGGAAGGAAAATACGTCAAGTATACAAACCAGCGGTATAAGTATTCCTCCGGTGCAGAAGGGTATGTTGTAAAGACATATCTGCAGAAATACATGGACGGAGAAGTGATTTCTTCTACGCTGATCTCAACGGATACCTACAAAGCGCGTCCGGATATCTACTATGTCGGAGTAACTGAGCGCCAATAATGTTTATATTAAGGTTTGTTTATAAAAGTTGTTGCCGTGTTGCTGCTATCATGCTATAATCATAGAGAAATTAATCAACGGGGTGGATATATATGAAGAACGCGAGACAGACAGCGATCCTGAGTATCATTGAAAGAAATGATATTGAGACTCAGGAAGAACTGGCTCTTATGCTGAAAGAGCGCGGAATCGTAGTAACACAGGCAACGGTCAGCCGTGATATAAAAGAACTTCGTCTTCTGAAGGTTCTTTCACCGAACGGAAAGTATAAATATGCTACTTCCGACAGCGCAGAGCATGGCGTGTCCGAGCGTCTGGTCCGTATGTTTGTTGACTCTGTTCTGACGATCAATTCTTCCGGAAATCTGATCATCATCCGTACGCTGTCAGGAAGCGCAAGCACTGCCGGCGAAGCCATCGACAGCATGCGCTGGCCTGAGATCCTGGGAACCATTTCCGGCGATAATACCATTTTTGTTGCAGTACGCAGCGCAGAAGAGACTGCTTCTGTTGTTGAGAAACTGCAGGATATGCTGAAACGATAAAAGATCATGCTGGTTCAGCTTCTGATTAAGAATATTGCCCTTATTGACCAACTGGAACTGACCTTTGGCAAAGGGCTGCATGTGCTGACAGGAGAAACGGGCGCTGGTAAATCCATCGTCGTTGATGCTGTCAGCCTTTTGCTTGGCGGAAAAGCGAACAGAGAGCTGATACGAAGCGGATGCGAAAAAGCATATTCCGAAGGACTCTTTGACCTGTCCGACAGCCCGGATGCGCTGAACTGGCTGGCATCCAATGACTTTGAAACAGAAAACGATATGCTTTCCATTTCTCGCGAGATCAGCGTGAACGGACGCAATGTCTGCAGGATCCAGGGAGTATCCGTTACACTGACGCAGCTGCAGGCACTGACTTCATTGATCATGGATCTGCACGGACAGCATGAGCATCAGTCGCTTCTCGATGAAAAGAATCATATGGACCTTCTCGACTCCATAGGTGATGAAGCCCACTGCGGTCTCATGCAGGAGACAGCGGAGACGTTTTCCGTATACAAAGAAGCATATACAGAATACTCGAGACTCAAAAAGCAGAGCAGTCAGCTGGAACAGAGGATCGAAGAACTGAAGAAGGCCGAATCTGAGCTATCCGAAGCGAACATTTCGGAAGGTGAAGAAGACCGCCTTGTTCAGGAGCGCGATCTGTATCGCAGCAGCGAAAAGATCATTTCTTCGTTGCAGGAAGCATGCGCCGAACTGTATGACGGCAGTGGTGAGACGATCGCACAGAAATCCCGTATCGCGATGCGCGCTTTAGCGCAGACAGAAGCTTTCGGCAAAGAGTATGCAGCGCTTTCACAGCGCGCACAGTCATTGTTCTATGAAGCCGAAGATCTTGGCCTTTCGGTACGGTCGATGCTTGATTCGTTCGACGTCGATCCGGAACACATCTCACAGGTTGAAGAAAGGCTCGATCTTTTGCGTAAGCTTTCCCGCAAGTACGGCGGGACGACAAAAGAGATGATTGAGTATCTCGAAAAAGTAAGGGATGAACTGAAATCCCTCGAGAATTATGATGTATCTCTTGATATAAAGTATAAGCGAGCACAGGAAGCGTATAAGAAATACTATGCCGCTGCTTCAAAGCTCCGCGAAAGCAGGAAAACGCTTGCCGCATCCTTTGAAAAACAGATGGAGAATCAGTTGAATGCACTGAACATGCGCGGGACTCGCTTTATCGTGCATTTTGAAGATCAGCATCAGGCTCCTTCTGCAAGCGGGATCGATTCGATGTATTTCCTGATCTCGCCTAACGCCGGCGAGGAACCCAAGTCATTGACCAAGATCGCTTCCGGCGGTGAACTTTCCCGTATCATGCTTGCGATCAAAGCCATCTCCGCTGAACATGATAATATTCCTTCCATGGTCTTTGACGAGATCGATACCGGTATTTCCGGACGCACCGCTCAGGTCGTGGCAGAGAAAATGTGGGATATCGCAAGATATAAACAGGTCATCTGCGTAACGCATCTGCAGCAGATCGCCGCAATGGCTACACGTCATTATCTTGTCTCCAAACACGAAGTGGGAGAGAGGACGAACACGAGCGTGGCTGAACTGGACGGCAGGGAAAGAGTCCTTGAAATCGCCAGGATGCTGAGCGGCGTAGACGCAAACAGCGAGAGCGGATTGCGTCATGCCGAGCAGATGCTCATAGAAGCTGAAGGATACCGTAAAACCAATCAATAAGTATTTCCAAGCGGCAGCACTGCTGCCGTTTTTTGATTACAAATTTGTTTCAAATAGATAAAAATTTTACTGTACGCAGGCAGTCAATCTGTGTTATAATATAATGCATTATTTATCTGAAAGGGGCGGTATTTTATTAACGGGAAAGACCGTATCGTACTTGCTTCCGCTTCGCCCCGGCGCCGTGAATTGTTGTCTCTGATGGGGGTTCCCTTCATAATCGCTTCAGCTGATGTCGATGAACACCTTTCAGGGGAACCGCAGGATGTTGTTATGCAACTGGCAGAAAGAAAAGCGCTCGCTGTCGCAAAGCAATATCCGGATGACGACATACTGGCCGCAGATACACTAGTGCATTGCTCCGGCGAAACCCTGGGTAAACCGGCAGATGCAAAAGATGCTGAACGAATGCTCAGAATGCTTTCCGGCAATACACATTCCGTATATACCGGAGTCTGTCTTCTGAACCGGGCAAAAGGGCTTATGGATATCCGGTACACCGAGACATCTGTCCGTTTTGTAGAATTGTCCGATCAGGAGATAAGACGGTATATCAGCACAGGAGAACCGCTGGATAAAGCCGGTGCCTACGGCATACAGGGAATGGCAGGGATGTTCGTATCGGAGATAAGCGGCAGTTCATCCAATGTGATCGGCCTTCCGATGCATCTTGTACGTGAAATGCTGATATCAGCAGGCTGGCAACTTTGACTTGACAGAATAAGGATGTGCAATTATGGCAATTATCGCGCCTGACGTCGCGATTGATCTCGGTACAGCTAATACCCGTATATATGTACGTCATAAGGGAATCGTTCTGGACGAGCCCACTCTGATGGCATTCAAGGGCGGGAAAAAACGCACCCCTGTAGCCATCGGTGAAGATGCGCGTCTTCTCCTGGGACGTACGAAGGGAGATCTGACCACTGTTCAGCCGTTGAAAAACGGCCTGATCGATGATTATGATACCGCGGAATATCTGCTCGAGTATCTGATGCGGAAAGCCATAGGTTCTTCGCGTCTGGTACGCCCGCGCGGTTTTATTACCGTTCCTTCCAACCTGTCTGCAGTTGACCGCAAAGTGATCACAGGTGCCGCTACCAGCGCTGGAATACGGAAAGGCGCGCTGCATCTGATCGAAAAGCCGTTTGCCGCTGCCCTGGGAACTGGCCTGCCCGTATTTGACCCGATCGGCAGCATGGTCGTTGATATCGGCGGCGGTACTACTGAAGCAGCAGTTATTTCCCTGGGCGGTATTGTTATCTCGCGTTCCATTCCCGTTGGCGGCGATGCAATGAATGAAGCGATCATCAACTACTGCAACCGTGAGCACAATATCCAGATCGGTCCTGCCGTAGCGGAAAAGATCAAGCTGGACCTCGGCTCCGCATTGCCAAGCGGCGATAAACGCAGCGTTTTCGTGCGCTCCGGAGATTCCCTGTCAAGACTTTCTTATCAGAACGTAGAGATCACTACTGATGCCGTTTATGAGGCCTTGAAAGAGCCCTGCCAGCAGATTCTTGCAGCTGCGCAGTATGTTCTTGAACGTACTCCGCCCGAGCTTGCAGGAGACGTGATGCGCAGCGGCATCCATCTGACCGGCGGTGGCGCATTGCTGTATGGTATGGAACGCTTTTTTGCCACCGAGCTCGATATGCCTGTCCTGCTCGCTAAAGAGCCGCTGGCATGTTCCGTTCTTGGTATTGGTCATCTGTCTGAAAATATCGATCTGCTGCAAAGCATGATCACCAGCCAGTCAGTTCGCATAGGCTGATAATCCCGATTCGGAGGAAGGAAATGCCTCGCAAGAAGAAGCAGAAAAACATAAATGAGTCTGAATCTGAAGTCGTTTCGCAGCCTGCAAACGGTTCAGAAAAAGACTCTAAAAATAAAAAAGCAGATCCGGATAAGCAGCACAGGCGTAAAACGATCGCCTTTGTGCTGATTGTTATTGTTTTGCTCGGTATAATTGCTTCCATGGTCGCATCCCAGCTTCTTCCCGAATATAAGATCCTTGCGATGCCCAGGAAAGCAGTTGCCATGGTCATGGCTCCTGTTCAGAAGTATTTTTCCTCCGGAACGAACTGGCTCGTTAATTATATTCAGCGTCTGAAGCTCCGCAGCAATATCGAGTACGAGTACGAACAGCTATATGAGAAATATGACGATCTGCTGAGCCAGGTCATGCTCCTGAATGAACTACAGGTAGAACTGAATGAATACAGCGATCTTGCTGTAGAGATGCAGACACACTCGCAGTTCAACGGCGTTCCCGCAAAAGTTATTTCTACTGACTCAACAAACTATTTTTCCACTTTGGAAATCAATGTCGGCAGCAACCAGGGGATAAGCGACTACATGGCAGTTGTAAAATCCGGTGGTCTTGTCGGCTATACATATGACGTCACTCCTACGACATCCAAAGTCCAGACGATCATCAACAGTGATACCAGTATACCTGCACTGATCGAGTCTACCCGTTATCAGGGCACGGTCAAGGGAACCATGGGCATCAACGGTGAACCGGCATGCCGCATGTACTACCTGAGTGATAACCATCTGCCGCGTCAGGGCGATACTGTCGTTACTTCCGGTGTAGGCGTAGAATTCCCCAAGGGCATACCGATCGGTATCGTGCGTGAAAGCACGCGCGGCATGGAAGAGGGCAAGTCGTACGTTGTTATCGAGCCGATCGTTGACTTTGAACGTGTTGAATATGTGATCGTTTACCGCTATGTTCCGAGTTATGCGGAACAGGCTGAACAGCGTGATGAGAGCGGTATCGTATATACGGGTCTGCCGACTGCAAGGCCTATACCTACTTTCCCGGTAACGGGCGAAGACGCCTTTGGCCTGACTTCTTCTGAAACGGCCCAGCCGGATACAGAGACCACGGAAGCACCTTCTGCAACAGAACCGGCAGGAACGGATGATAAGACTGAAACGCCCGCTCCGTCCTCGGGCATTACCGGGCCTACAATGGTGCCGAACCTTTCCTATGGTGATACCCCGCCGACCCCTACACCTGTTCCGACCCCAACGCCCGTGCCTACTCCGACGCCCACCCCGACCTTCTCTCTCGGAAATCTTTCCGATGATGCGGAGGAGTAAGCATGAAAAGGATCCTTAAGGCGCTGATCATTTCGCTGCTTTTCTATCTGCTTCAGACATGCCTGATGTCACATCTGAAGATCTCGGGTGTCGTAGCATGTCTGCCTGCATCTGCGATCGCAATACTGACGGTCTCATACGGGAAAAAGTATGCGTTTGGATCATCATGCCTGTTTGGAATTCTATATGAGGCTACCGCTGCTTCCGTCGGCGGACTGTTCGCGGTTGTTTATCCGGTTTTCGCGATGCTGTTTGCACAGATATTTGCGGATATGAGCGATGAAAAGCGTGAACGTCTCATCCTTCGGCAAAGCGCCGGTAAAAAGTATAAGGATGAAATGAATCCCGTACTTCGTATTATATTGGATTCCCTTTGTATCACTGCCGCTCTTGAAGCCGTATTTACTGCCTATGTCACTCTTGCAGGCACTGATCTTACTATCCGGCTGATCCTGCGTGTTATCGGTGCAGCTCTCTATACCGGTGCGCTGACTGCTCTTCTTGCATATCCCGTCCGGCGTTTCCTCGGTGTCAGACGCACGAGGATCAGGCGCGCGATGGTGGAAGAAAGGAGTGAAGCATGAAAAAAACAAGCATTTATCGCAGCTTGATAGCGATAGTGATCATATTCGCTGCTTTTGCATATCTGGTCTATGGCTTAGTCCAGCTTCAGCTGGTCAAGGGTGAGGAATATGCTCAGGATGCAGGCAGCACAGCTATAAAAACGATCAGGACCACAGGAAAACGTGGAATGATCACTGATGCAGACTCTGTTATCCTTGCGATGACTGAGGATGTTTATAATGTCACTTTCTATCGTTCCGCCGCACAGGGAACAAAAGCCAGTTACAGGAACTTTACCCGTTCTATAATATCCGCCATCGACATAATCGAAAAATACGGCGGCGAAATCAGCGTGTCTTTCGTTATTGAGCGTGATGAAGACGGCGTTTGGCAGTACAACTTCGGCACCGGGATATCAGAGGCCAGCTGGAATATCCGCAGCCAGCAGTGGCGCAGCAATCATTATCTGACAAACGAAAAGTACGATGATGCCCAGACAGCATTTGAACTTCTCTATGACAGGTATCAGTTCAAATACCTCGAAGAAGAGGAAGGCCTTGCAATAGACGAGGAAACCGTTCTCAAGGTCATGGCAATCTACAATGAGATGCAGATGAACCTGTACAACTCCGTTCCCGTCGTTGTTGCCAGGAATGTTTCATACGCGACCGTATCCGAGATCGAGGGCCGCAGCATGATGCTGAACGGTTTCGATATTGAAGTCGGTTCCCAGCGTGTGTATCCGCGCGGTACATTGGCTTCACATATCATCGGCTATGTCGGCCCGATCTCATCCTATGATACTTTCTATACTGAACTGGAACCTCAGGGTTATACACTTGCTGATACGATCGGACTTGACGGCGTCGAGTATTCAATGGAGCGTGAACTGACGGAGAATATCTCTCTGCGTTCCGGATACCGTGTCATGGAAAAAGACAACAACGGCCGTCTTACCCGTGAGCTTGAAAGCACTGAACCCCAGGACGGAAATAATGTCAAGCTGACGATCATCGCGAGCTATCAGCAGGCAGCAGAACGCGCGATCGAAGATAATGTCCGGAGTACCCGCAATGTCCAGGAGAGCAAGGTCGCCGATGCAAGATGGCTTGAAACAAACCGCGCCAAGCTGACGGACGGTACCCGCGACTGGGAAGAATACCCGCTCCTTCTTGCTGATACCGGCGTTCTGATGGTACTGGAAGTATCAACAGGCAAAGTGCTTGCCATGGCGCAGTATCCGACCTATGACCTGAATGCGCTGATCGCAGGCGGCGAAGCAGCTGCGGAGATTCTGACGGATGAACGCAATGTCATGATGAACTATGCGATTCAGCAGCGCGCTGAACCCGGATCTACCTTCAAGATGGTAACGTCATTGGCTGCCCTGACAAACGGTGTGCTTTCGCCCATAGAACAGATCAGCGACGGCGGCCCGTTCATGAAATACACGAACAACGAGAATGAAGCGCCTACCTGCTGGATCGCCAAGAACCTGCGTTACCAGCATCATGACCAGACGATCATTCAGGGACTTTCAAACTCCTGCAATTATTTCTTCTATGAGATTTCATCCCGCCTTTACGGCACGACAGGAAGCAACCTCCTGTATCAGTATGCGGTTGCGATGGGAATGACCAGCAAGACCGGTATCGAGCTTAAGGGCGAGGCAAGAAGCCTGGTCGGCAATCAGGCAAACCTGTATGATCCGACCGTTTCTCTCGGCGAGCAGCGTACCTGGACGCCTACGCTGGTTGCCGCGAAGATCAAGCAGCATCTGCAGAATATCGGCGCCAGTGATGGCATATCATACGGCGATGAACGCCTGGACGCGTGTATCAAGCGAATGATGGACATGGCCATTGCCTATCCGCAGGACAGCTGGATCTCTCAGTTGCAGATCATTGAAATGGAAGAACTGAATATGCCGCGCGAAAAAGCGATGCTGGCAGCAGTCAACAGTGAGATCTACATCTTCCTGAACGATATTAAGTGGGGCGGTAGCTTGGAGATTCAGACCGCTATCGGACAGGGTATTACAATGGTAACGCCCGCTGCAATGTCACGTTATATTGCCGCATTGGGCAACGGCGGCAAAGTATGGAACCTGCATATTATTGATTCCGTGGTCTCGCCGGAAGGCGAAGTCATATCAAAGACGACTCCAAGCCTCTTCAACCAGCTCCAGGGCGTAGACGTATATCTGCCTTATATAAGAGAGGGAATGAAAGGCGTGGTTGATGACTCCGGTACGGCAAAGAAGTATTTCAAGAACTGGCAGTACCAGGATGAGATCTGGGCTAAAACTGGAACGTCGCAGATCACACGCGGTAAGATCAAGCTTGACCTTGAGAACAACGCATGGTTCTGCGCTCTGACTCCGTTCAGCACGGATGCGGAAATCGCCATCATCAGTTTTATTCCTAACGGATATTCAGGCGGCGAAGCTTCACTTGGTGTTAAAGAATTCATTACCTGGTGGATGGATGAGCGCGAGAAAGACACCGGTGATATTACCGTGGTAGCTGGTAATACGCTTATGCCTTAACGGGTGAATTATGGGAAAGACTGTAATTATTACCTCTGCCAAGGGCGGAAGCGGGAAAACTACAATAACTGCTTCACTGGGCCTTTCACTGGCCAATATGGGCAAAAAGGTATGCCTGGTTGACCTTTGCTTTACTGCACGAAGTCTGGATATGCTGCTTTCCCTCCAGGATCAGGCAGTATTTGATATTGCAGACCTGGCAGAAGGGACATGTTCTCCGAAAGATGCTGTTGCCGTTCAGGAAAAGTTAAATCTGACGCTTCTTCCGGCGCCTGCTGCTTCCGCTGAGATTTCAGGGGAGGAGCTGAAAAAAGTATTCAAGGTCCTGTCATACAAATATGACTATGTGATCGCAGACTTGAATGATCCGTATTCCGAAGCAGTCAGGATGCTGCTTGAATCGGCAGACAGTATCGTTCTGCTCAGTATTATGGGCGATGAAGCAGCGCGCTCCACAGAACGCCTGGCAGGATATCTTAGGGAAGCGACTTCATCATCCCTGAGCCTGGCGGTTAACAAGTTTGACCGAAGGGCACAGAAACTCCTTGCTGTAACGCCGCAGGCACAGTCAGAGTATATCGACATTCCGCTGATCGGTATCATACCGTATGATGAGAGCGTCCTGTATGCCTACTGGTCACATTCGCTTCCGGACACCTATGATGAACAGGTCCTGCGTGCCGTTGATGAAATGGCAGACAATCTGATCAATGGGAAATCACTTAATCAGAAAAAGAAAAGGAGGTTACCGTGGAACTTCTTAAAAGCAGACTGAGACGGCATTCTTCAGGCACGATAACCTCTGAAGACCGCAAGACAAGGGCACATCTGGATATACCGCTGATCATCATTACGTATGCGCTGGCTTTGTTCGGCGTATACTGCATTGCTATTGCGACATTCAATCCGGATAAGGGTACAGACCTGTCATTCCTGAATTACGTCATGAACTCCAACTCGGCCTCATGGCAGGCTGTGTTTTGCCTTGCTTCCCCGCTGATCATTGCCTTTATCTGCAATATTCCGTATGAACTGCTACGCTCGCAGAGCTGGCTGGTATATGCGGGCATTATTTTCCTGCTGCTCCTTGCAGTCGCATCTGATGCTATCTCAGGCGTCAGCGCATGGATCCCCATCGGCCGCGGCAGAACGATCCAGCCGGCTGAGTTCATCAAGATCGGTATCATTCTGATGCTGGCACGCAGCTTTGCGAATACAGAGAAACCTTTTGCTACGCTGCGGAACGCTGCACAGAACCTTATGCTTTTCGGTTTGCCGGTAGGCATCACGCTTCTCCAGGGAGAAGTGGGTTCCGTTCTGGTTATGTGCGCGATCTTTTACATTATGCTATATTTCGCAGATGCCGAGCCCTGGCTTCTGATATCCATTGCTATTCTTGCAATTGTCGGCGTGGCGGCTCTGTTCGGATACATGATGGTCAGCGGATCAACAAGCTTCCGCCTGCAGCGTATCCTCTCATTCCTGAATCCCCAGGCATACCGCCAGAGCGGCGGCTATCAGATCCTGAACTCTCAGCTTTCCATCGGTTCCGGCGGCGAAAAGGGAATCGGTACATTTGTGGTCGGTTCCCTGAGCCAGCTCAATTATGTGCCCGAAGACTGGACAGACTTCATTTTCTCCGCAATTGGTGAAGCCTTCGGTTTCCGCGGCTGCATGATTCTGATCATCGGATACATCGCGCTCCTGATGCGGCTCTTCTATCTTGCATACTATACGATCGACCGTTACGGCAGGCTGATTATTTTCGGCGTAATGGCAATGTTCTTCGCGCATATCATCGAGAATATCGGAATGACGATCGGGCTTCTCCCGATTACCGGTATTCCTCTGCCTTTATCAGTTACTGCGGATCAAATTTCGTTACCAATATGGCAGGAATCGCACTTGTGCTGAATGCAGTCAAGAACCGTTCGAGTGCTGCTGCTTTCAACACGCCTATGATCATGCGCAAAAAACGCAGGCACCGTGCTCCGAAACGGATTATCGCTTAAACAATGCTCCGCTTTCCTGCGGAGCTTTTTTTCGCTTATCTAAAATATTGGCAGGAGAAAATCAATATACGGAGAATTATTAGTATGCAAGTTTGAAAGGAGGATGCAGATGGCCGCTCGCTTCCCGTCGTCGTGGATGGATGAGTTATATTCACGCGTCGATATAGTGCAGGTTGTTTCCTCCTATGTACCGCTTAAAAAGAACGGATCCCGCTATTGGGGACTATGTCCTTTTCATCATGAAAAAACGCCTTCGTTCTCTGTGAACGCCGAACAGAACCTTTATTTCTGTTTTGGCTGCAAAGCAGGAGGAAATGTCGTTCAGTTCGTCGAAGAAATGGAACGGCTTAATTTCAGGGAAGCGGTCGAATATCTTGCAAACATGGTCCATTTGCCTGTTCCGCAGCTTCAGGATGATCCTGATTATGAACAGCGCCGCTCGCAGCGCGAGCGCCTTCTGTCAGCCAACAGGGAAGCAGCCAAATGGTATCACGCTCAGTTGTGGCTCCCCGAGAACAAGAACCTGCTGGATTACCTGTACAAGAGAGGCCTGGATGACGGAACGATCAGAAAGTTCGGTCTTGGTGCAGCTCCTGACGAATGGGATGCGCTGACGCGTTATCTAGAGGGGAAGGGCTTTTCCCAGGAAGAACTGCGACTGGCAGGACTGACTGTCGTCAAGGAAGAAACGCGATTTGACATGTTCCGCAACCGCGCAATATTCCCGATCATTGATATTCAGAGCAATGTTCTTGGATTCGGCGGACGCGCGATGGGTGACGCACAGCCCAAGTATCTGAACACTTCCGATACTCCTGTATTCAACAAGCGTAAAGGCGTATATGCCGCCAATCTTCTGAAGAAGCAGCGGAACTTGAAACGTATTATTCTCGTTGAAGGATACATGGATGTGGTCGCACTGGTACAGCACGGGATCAACGGGGTTGTTGCCACGCTTGGCACTGCGCTGACGAATGAGCAGGCACGGCTGCTGAAAAGATATGCTCCTGAAATATGGGTATCATATGACGGAGACAGCGCGGGACAGCATGCGATCATGCGTGCGCTTGACATCTTTGAACAGGAAGATATTCCCGCTCGTGTACTGTTCTTCCCTGACGATCTGGATCCTGATGAGTTTATCCGGCAACGCGGCCTGGATCAGTTTGAAAAACTGCGCCCGCTGAGAGCTGCTGAGTACCGTCTGCAAAGGGCTCAGGAAGGCCTGGACCTGAGTGATACGGAAGGCAGGATGGAATACGCCAAGCGCTGTGCATTGATACTGAAAAAGGTCAAAGAACCGGTTGAGCTTGATTACTATGTACAAAAACTATCGGTCAAGACAGGATTCTCCCAAGAGGTACTGATGCAGCAGATCGGTGTTCCGGCCGCTGCATTGCAGCAGAACAGGGCCCAAACAGCACCAGAAAAGAAACGCTCATCCACCAATAATAACGATGGCGGTCCTTCTGTTCCGGAGAAAAAATTATTAGCGATCCTGGCCAGCGGCAATGTCTCGAATACTGTGATAAAATCCGATGATTTCGATGATGAACGTGTAAAAGCGTGGTCGGCGCTCCTGATAGACGGAAGACATCCCGCGGATATTCTTGACGGGTGTGAGACAGAACAGGAGCGCAGCCTCGCAAGCGAAATCTTCGCGATGAATAACGAGATCAATTCGGAGAATGCTGACGCGATCGCAGAAGACTGTCTCATTGCGATCCGAAGAGGACGTATCCACCGGAAGATGGATGAGATCCATACACGTATTTCATCAATGGACCAGGAAGAAAAAGAGAAAGCATTAAGAGAGTTAGTGTTGTTATCAAATGAAGCAGCGCGTCTAAAGGCTGCGGCGCAGAGAAAGGAGCATTTGATTTGAGCAATCAATCTAACAACAAGAACACAAAACTAGAAGAGATTCTCGAAATAGCGAAGCATACTGGTACGATGACTTATGATGAGATCATCAATAAGCTGTCTACCACTGAGATTGAACCAGATCAATTTGATTCTGTGCTGGAAACTCTGGAGGGGATGGGTGTCGAAGTAATTCGGGACAATGGTACTCCCGATGCTCCCGGCAACCTTGATGCGCAGGCCGAGGAAGAAGAAATAGACCTTACCATGCCGGAAGGCATCAGTATTGATGACCCTGTCCGCATGTATCTTAAAGAGATCGGCAAAGTTCCGCTTCTGAACAGCGATGAAGAGATCAAAATCGCCATGAAGATCGAAAGCGGAAATGAAGCCATCGAGATCCTTGAAAAAGGGACAAACGAAGACGGTGAGCCGCTTTCAGATGAAGAGAAAGCAGCATATGAGCAGGTCAAGGAAGAAGGAGAAGAGGCAAAACGTGCTCTTGCCGAAGCCAATCTGCGCCTTGTCGTTTCCATCGCAAAGAGATATGTGGGACGCGGAATGCTTTTCCTCGATCTGATCCAGGAAGGCAACCTCGGCCTGATCAAAGCAGTAGAAAAGTTTGATTATCGGAAAGGGTATAAGTTCTCCACATATGCTACCTGGTGGATCCGTCAGGCGATCACGCGCGCCATTGCCGATCAGGCACGTACTATCAGGATCCCTGTTCATATGGTGGAAACCATCAATAAACTGATCCGTGTTTCACGACAGCTCTTACAGGAATATGGCCGTGAGCCTACTCCCGAAGAGATCGCTGCCAAGATGAATATTAGCGAAGCCAAAGTCCGCGAGATCATTAAGATCGCGCAGGAACCGGTATCGCTGGAGACGCCTATCGGTGAAGAAGAAGACAGCCATCTGGGTGATTTCATTCCTGACGATGACGCGCCGGCACCTGCCGAAGCCGCATCACATGCGCTCATGCGTGAGCAGCTTTGGGATGTGCTTGGTTCTCTGACGCCTCGTGAGGAAAAGGTGCTTCGCCTTCGTTTCGGCCTGGATGACGGCAACCAGAGGACCCTGGAAGAAGTTGGACGTGAGTTCAAGGTTACTCGTGAACGTATCAGGCAGATTGAAGCTAAAGCCTTGCGTAAGCTTCGCCATCCCAGCCGCAGCAAGAAACTGAAGGATTATCTGGACTGACAATATGCGTATGCCTAAACTCGATGCGCGGCTCCAAGCGGTAGCTGCGCTTTTTACTCCCTGTGAGAGCGGCGCTGATATCGGTGCTGATCATGGAAGACTGTCCTGTTATCTGCTTGCGCAGGATATCTGTAAAAAGATGTTCGTTACAGATATCAGCGCAGGTTCTCTGAAAAAAGCGGAACAGCTTCTGAAAAGACATGATCTGGATCAGCGTGCCGTGTTTTGCGCGGGGGACGGGTTTGATGCTTTGCCTCAGCCTGTCGACTGCGCAGCGATTTGCGGCATGGGCGGAAGAACGATATCGGCTATCTTGAAAAAAGCAGCAGGAAAGATTAAAAACGCTGACCTTGTCGTGTCAGGGCAGACAGAGATCCCGCTCTTAAGGAAAACGATCCAGGACATCGGATATAATATCGCAGACGAAAGGATCGCATATGATGCCGGCAGGTATTATATAATCATACTTGCTAAACATGGCACCGCACAGTATGGGGAAAAGGAATTATACTTCGGACCCGTTCTGATGCGTGATAAGCCGGATCTCTGGAAGGAATACCTGCAGTGGCGGCTCGGAGTAGTAGGACAGGAAAAAGGTCATGAAATGCAGCTTGAATGGATCAAGGAGGAATTAGAATGCGTTTGACGGTCAGGGATGTATATGATTGGATCAATGAAATCGCGCCTTTTGAAACAGCGGAAAGCTATGACAATGTCGGGTTGCTGATTGGAAGCATGGGAAGTGAAGTCTCAAAGATTCTGGTCGCTCTGGATGCAACGCCTGCTGTTGTGGATGAAGCAAAAAAGCTGAAAGCAGAACTGATCATTACGCATCATCCTCTGATGTTCCGTGGCACAAAAAGGATATTGGATGATGACTATGAAGGTGCTGTTATCAGCAGCCTGATCCGCGAAAAGATCAATCTCATTGCTGCGCATACCAATTTGGATCTTTCTCCAGAATACAGCGGCAGTATTGGGCTTGTTAAGGCATTGCATCTTGAAAACGTAAGGCAGGAAGGATTCCTGTATCTGGGAGAACTGCCTGATGCGCCTGTTTCAGCGGGAGAACTGCGCAAGCGTATCTCTTCCTGCGAAAAGGACCTTGTCTATCAGTTTGGAACAGATGATGCGCAGATTACGACGCTTTGCATCAGCGGCGGTGCATACGACGAAGGATTTGAACGCGCACGTGCCCTGGGTGCCCAGGCGTACCTGACGGGAGAAGTACGCCATCATAACGCACTTGCAGCGATAGGAACCGGTTTTGTACTCTATCAGGGTGGCCATTACGGTACTGAAGCACTGCTTGTGCCGCTGCTTGCCCAGGGTTTACAAAGCAGACTGGATATGTTAAAATATGATGTTACTGTTTTTGTGTCGCAATGCAGACCTTATGGCGGCAGTGCGTCATGTTAAGGAGGTACCCCAATGGAACAGTTGACATTGCTTTGGAATTATCAGCTCGCAGATATGGAAGCGGAGCGCCAGGAAACGGCCATGAAACGCTCTCCTATCCGTCAGAAACTGCTGAAATACCAGGATTACCTGCGCGAGCAGAAAGCGCTTACGACTCAGATCGAGGAAGATGTTCAGGCAATGGTAGACCGTCTTGATGCTTTGAAAGACGCGATCACCCATACTGAAGATCAGCTAAAAGCCCTGCAGGCACGGTTTGAAGAAAAACGCCCTGATAGCAGCGAAGGGATCCAGGAATACGTTCAGGAAACCCAGCATCTTGTGCAGACGATCGTCGGTTATGAACAGGAGATCCGCCGCATAAACAAAGATGCCGGTGACAGAGATCATCAGCAGCATGACATTCTTATGCGCGCAGCCAAGATCCGTGCAGAATATGATAAGCTCAAGACGGATTATGATGTAGAGTATAAGGAAAACATGCAGAAGCTCGAACAGCTTCGAGCTGCAGCCGCTGAAAAAGCGAAAGATATTGAACCGGGTTGGCTGGATAAGTATAAAGCCATCAAGCAGCACAGTATGCCGCCTTTGGCTCAGCTGAACGGCGATCAGTGCGGAGGCTGCCGGATGTCTCTTCCGTCAGCAGTAGTACGCAGTGTACGCGGCGGTGTACCTGTCGAATGCGAAAGCTGCGGCCGCCTGATCATACAGTTATAAACAGTAATTGAGGCAGATGAACAGTCGCGTGCCGTAAGGCATGAGGAAAGTCCGAGCACCACAGAGCAGGATGCCAGTTAACGGCTGGTGGAGGCGACTCCAAGGCAAGTGCAACAGAAATATACCGCCGGTCTAATGACCGGTAAGGGTGGAAAGGTGCGGTAAGAGCGCACCGGCGGCCTGGCAACTCGTCCGTCATGTAAACCCCATCTGGTGCAAGATTGAAGAAGACTATGGGTTGCTCGCCCGTCTTCGATATCGCTTGAACGGTCTGGCGACAGATCGTCTAGATAGATGACTGTTCACGACAGAACTCGGCTTATAGTCTGCACTCATTTACAAGGCGCTGTGTTTTTCAACACAGCGCCGTATTTTTATATCATTGAAGCCGATGTTTCAGTATTTGCGGTAAACTGATACGACTTTACCGAGAATTTCGGCATTTTTGGTAATAATCGGAGCCATTTCGCTGTTTTCCGGCTGTAAACGGATACGGCTGTTTTCACGGAAAAAACGTTTTACTGTGGCACTGCCGTCAAGCATTGCGACAACGATCTCACCATTGTTTGCTGTCTTCTGCTGATGAACGACAACCAGGTCTCCATCCATGATGCCGGCATTGATCATGCTGTCGCCGTGTACGTGAAGAATAAAGTGGACACCTTCACCGATAAGCGCTTCGGGGAATGGGATCTTGTCTTCCAGATACTCTTCAGCGAGAATAGGCGATCCTGCTGCAACGTTTCCGATTACAGGAAGATACTGAATACCGCCATAGTGCTGTGAGTCATCTGATGTGATCTCCATTGCGCGCGGTTTCATTGCGTCACGGCGCAGTAATCCGCGTGCTTCCAGCCTGCGGAGATGTCCGTGGACAGTGGAAGTGGACCGCAATCCAACAGCATCACAGATCTCACGAACAGACGGGGGATAACCCTTCTGACTGATTTCCTGCTCAATGAACGATAGTATCCGCTGCTGTGAATCTCCACGAACTCTGCGATTGTTTTGCATTGCAGAAGATGCTCCTTCTTTTGTATGGAGTTATGATAACATGCGAACAGATGTTTGTCAATTGTCGGAATTATCAGTTTTTTTCGAATCGCTGTCTGACGGAAAGATGATCCTGTCAATGACAATCCCACGGTAATCTGCGCCTTCTGTAATGCATTTCATACAGTTATCACAGCGCTTTTGCGGATCCAGGGAACAAAGATCGCATTCGCCGCAGTCTATACATTCGCGGTCATAAAGAACACATTTACTCATTGGTTTCACCATTTTCATCTTTGTCTTCAGCGGCTTCCTGAGTCGCTTTCGGAAGGAATACGCGCTTTGCTGCTTCACGTTTTCTCATGTCTGTCATGGCAGCATAATGCTTGCGAGTCGTATTGACATCGGCATGTCCGAGAACGTCAGCAACCAGATAAATATCTCCGGTTTCCTGATAAAGACTTGTGCCGAATGTGCTTCTGAGCTTATGTGGACTGATCTTTTTCTTTAACGGAGCAGCGACAGATGCATACTTTTTGACGAGGTTTTCAACTGCACGCTGTGTGATGCGGCGGCGCTGCAAAGACAAAAACAGCGCATTTTCATGGCCTTCGACAGCTTCTATTTGCATGCGTTCATTCAAATACGCCTTCAGAGCATCGGCAACGCTTTCGGGGAAATACAGGATCGTCTGATTGCCGCCTTTGCGTGTCACAATAAAGCCGTTTATCGTGAAATCCAGGTCATCAATATCAATACCAACCAGTTCGCTGACACGGATTCCGGTGCCCAGGAAGAGCGTAATAATGGCCGTATCTCGCACTTTAGTGACCTTCTGAAAGCGTTGCTGGCCTTTGGAGAGACCGGTCCCGCTTTCAGCAGTTTCAAGCAATTTTTCTACTTCGTTTCTTTCAAGGTAAAGAATAGGTTTTTCGTGAACTTTAGGGAGGGGGATAAGCGTTGCGATATTGGCGGAAATCTTTTCGTTTCTGAACAGAAAATCAAAGAAAGATCTTATGCTGCAAAGCTTGCGCATAATACCTAATTCATGATTGTTAACGATAACTTCATTACCATTGTCACTTGTTTTGCGGATATACTGTGTAAGATATTCCTGATAATCACGAAGCTGTCTGGAAGTAATTTTTCCAATTTGTTCAACCGTGATCGACTGAGGCTCTGTATCGGCAAAATCAGGCTGTTCAGCAATTAAATACTGGAAAAACAAACGCAGGTCATAAGCATACGCAAGACGTGTCATTGCGCTGGTCGTCTGAGAAATACTGTAAAAGAAATCCATACAGGATTCAGGTAGTTCTCTGCAGATCTCACGCAGACGCTGTGTACGCTTCATTTCTGTCTGCTGGTGATAGGAAGTGTTCCTGGCCATGAAAGTGATACCGTCCTTGTTTCAACTATTCGTAAAAGTATTATAAAATCATTTCAGACGTATGTCAACACGTTTATGCTTACGAAACTCGATATGAGAGGAAGTGCAGAATGAGAAATATAAAAGAAAGCAATTATTCTATAGCAGATAAGGATAAAAAAGAACGCAGCACGCGGATAGCAGATCAGATATGGGAGCAACCGGATATATGATCCTTTATAAATACTATAATACTGTTATTCATGATAATTAGTATTATAGTATTATATAAACCAATAAACGACTATAAAAATATGATCACTTATAAGGCAGAAATTCATTATAAAAGAGATAAAAAAGCATAAACGGACTGGATATCAATTCTTTTGCATTTTTCATGCAAATCAATGTACAAACGGACTGCTGTCTGCGGATCACCTCAAAACCGCGTTTTCTTGCAAAAACTAAGCCATATATTCGTAAAAGATACCTTTTGCGAATAGTTATATATCGGAGTTTAAAGGGATATGAGGAATGAACCCACGATATCCCCTTTTGCGCTGAAAGGTTTTCAGGTGCCCTTTCAGCATTAATTTAGCTGAATCAGAATGAAATAATCAATCCTGATCTTTCATTTGTTCTTTGAGCCAGGCTCTTTCTTTATCCGTTATATCCGCATTATCGAGCAGATCAGGCCTGTACCGTGCTGTCGCAAGAAGAGCCTGCTGTCTTCTCCATTCAGCGATCTTTTTGTGATCGCCGCTGATGAGGACTTCAGGAACCTCTTCTCCCTCAAACTCCCTGGGCCTTGTATACTGAGGATACTCCAGCAAACCGGACTTCGAAAAGCTTTCATCCTCAATGCTCTCTGTGCTTCCAAGAACACCCGGGATCAGACGGGAAATACAGTCGATGAGAACCATTGCAGCTGGCTCTCCCCCTGTCAGTATATAATCACCGACAGAGATCTCCATATCGATGTAATGATCGAGCACGCGCTGGTCCACACCTTCATAATGACCGCAAAGTATGACAAGTTCCTCTTCATGAGACAGCTCTTCAGCCAATGTCTGGTTGAGCCTTTTCCCCCTCGGCCCCATATAAATGCGTTTTCCGCTGAAAGGAGGCTCTGTCACGGATTTGATCGCGTCTGCGATCGGCTGCGGCATCATCAGCATGCCTGCACCACCGCCGAACGGGTAATCATCCGTGTTTTTATGCTTGGAATCGGAAAAAGGACGGATATCGACCGCCTGTATATCCAGGATTCCGGCATCAATGGCCCTTCCGATAATGCTTGAACTCAGGAAAGAATCAAACATCTCAGGGAAAGTTGTCAGAAGCTTAATCTTCATAGACTGCTACCTCTGAAAGCTTTGTCTCATCGATAATGACCGTTCCCTGCCTGACATCAACAGATAAGATGACAAACGGAAGAACAGGAAGATACATGAGCTTCCCATCTGTACACTTTATCTCATATACATCGTTTGCGCCCGGTTGCAGCACATCTTTGATGGTTCCGACAGTCTCGCCGGATTGTGTACAGACCGAACATCCGAGCAGATCGCTGATGAAATAAGCTCCATCCGGTAGGGAGACTGCGTGTTCGCGGTCAACAAAGAGCTCGATTCCCCTCTGGGATTCGGCTTCTTCCCTTGTCGTCGCGCCATTCAGAATACAGTAAACAAACCCATCTGCGCGGACAGATACATGTTCGATCTTAATGGGCGTATACTGATCATTCTTCAGGATAAAAACAGTCTCGAGCAGGGCGAAACGGGCAGGATCGTCCGTATCCGGACGGACTTTGACCTCTCCATGGATCCCCTGAGGCTTTAATACTTCACCAATTGACAGATACTCGCTGTACATGAATGGATACTCCTACGAAAAAAGGCGCTGTGAGGCGCCTTTCAATGAGTTTATTGCTGGATTTCAAGGAAAACAGGCTTTCCATCCTTGGGCGTGGCAGCCTTTACAATGGAACGGATCGCGCGGGCAATGCGCCCCTGTTTCCCGATCACTTTACCCATATCTTCCGGCGCAACATTCAGCTCGATAATGATGGAATCCGGTCCTTCAGTCTCGGTTACCTGTACGGCTTCCGGATTATCTACTAAAGATTGGGCCAGATATAGAATCATTTCTTTCATTGGGCGATCCTTTCTGTGTGCAGACTGCACACGATCAGCCCTCGATCGCGCCGCTCTTCTTCAGCAGGACACGTACGGTATCCGTGGGCTGAGCGCCTTTCTTCATCCAATCAGCGGCCTTCTCATTGTCGACATTGATCAGAGCAGGCTGTTTCATAGGATCGTAGTAGCCGATCTCCTCGATGAAGCGGCCATCACGCGGGCTGCGCTCATCAGCAACAACGATGCGGTAGAACGGATGCTTCTTCATGCCCATTCTCTTCAGACGAATCTTAACCATTTGTATTCCCTCCAAATTATGATTATTATATGGTTATCATTTTACATGATACCTGCGAATTAACGGAATGGCGGCTTCATGCCATTCATTTGCTGAGCCATACGGCGCATTGCGCCTTTCTTGCTCCCGCCCATCATCTGCTTCATCATCTGACGCATCTGATCGAACTGGCGCATCAGCGCGTTGACATCCTGGACGGTGACGCCTGCGCCGGCAGCAATGCGCTTGCGGCGGCTGGCATTGAGGATATCGGGATGACGCCTTTCCTGAAGGGTCATACTGCGGACGATCGCTTCAGGCTTCTTGTAGGCGTTCTCGTCGATCTCAACATCCTTGAGCTTGCTTCCCAGTCCCGGGATCATGCCGAGGATACTGGAGATCGGACCCATCTTCTTCATCTGCTGCATCTGTTCCAGAAAGTCTTCCAGGTCTAGATTGGCAGGATTCTTCTGGAGCTTCTTGCCCAGCTTGTCGCTGGCTTCCTGATCCATATTTTCGGTTGCCTTCTCGATCAGAGTCAGCATATCCCCCATGCCAAGGATCCTGGAAGCCATGCGCTCGGGATGGAAGGGCTCGATATCTCCGAGCTTTTCACCGGTACCGCTGAATTTGATCGGCTTTCCGGTGACCGCACGTACGGACAGTGCAGCACCGCCGCGTGTGTCGTTATCGAGCTTTGTCATGATGACGCCGTCAATGCTTAGCTTTTCATTGAAAGCTTTTGCGACGTTTACGGCATCCTGACCGGTCATGGCGTCGACTACGAGCAGGATCTCCTGCGGATGAACAGCCTGCTGGATACGGGAGAGTTCATCCATCAGCGCTTCGTCTACATGCAGACGGCCGGCGGTATCGATGATCAGTACGTCACGGCCGTAGTAGCGCGCATACTCAATGGCTTCCTGAACGGTCTTGACAGGATCCTGCGTTCCCTTTTCGAAAACGGGGATCTTGGCCTGTTCGCCGACGACCTGCAATTGCTTGATAGCGGCGGGACGGTAAATGTCGCAGGCAGCCAGAAGGGGCTTTTTGCCCTGTTTGAGAAGATAAGCACCCAGCTTGCCGCACATGGTCGTTTTACCAGCGCCCTGAAGACCGCACAGCATATAGATGGTAGGCACGGATGAAGACCATGTCAGCTTCGCATTGGTACCGCCCATCAGATCGGTCAGTTCTTCGTTGACGATCTTGATTACCTGCTGACCTGCATTCAGCGCGGAAAGGATCTCCGTTCCGATGCAGCGCTCGGTAACGCGCTTGATGAAGTCCTTGACGACGATATAGTTGACGTCAGCTTCAAGAAGAGCCATGCGCACTTCGCGCATTGCGTCCTTGATATTCTGCTCGTTCAGCTTACCCTTGCCGGTCAGCTTTTTAAAAGCAGATTGAAGTTTTTCAGTCAACCCCTCAAAGGCCATCGTTACCCTCCTCGTCCAGCAGCAGACGAACCACGCTTGAAATCAGAGCTTTCGCTTTCGGGATATCCGCGTTGCCATCCAGTGATGCATCCGCATCCCTCAGAAGGCGTTCAGCGTCAGAGAATTTCTTCCGCAGCAGCAGAAGATCATCCAGTTCCTTCAGCTGTTTTTCAACACGGACAAGCGTTTCATGAACGCTCTGGCGGCTGATATCCAGCTGGGAAGCGATCTCCCCCAGTGAGTAATCCTCTTCACAATACAATTGAGCAATCCTGCGCTGGTGATCGGTAAGCAGTGCGCCATAGATCCCGAGCAGCCAGTCGATCTCAACCTTGCGAAGCATGTCTTCCGCCAAATAAATCCCTCCTGTCAGGCTATTAACCCTGACAGGAGGTAATAATACCAGATATAAACGAGCTTGTCAAGCGTTTTACCCTGACAATCATTGTTTTTGTGCAATAAAACATTCAGGAGAACCCGGAGAAGCATTGATGAACGTCTGCCTGAGCACATTGAAGCGCTGCGGAGGCAGATCTGCCAGCATTTCTGTAAGCTTTGCAAGCTCTTCCGCGCCTTCATCATGCCCGGGATATACGCAGATCACGCAGATCCCGCCAGGCTTCAGGATCTCCAGCGCCTGCAAGACTGCCTGTTTTGTCGTCTCCCAGTGCGTTCTGACGGATTTATCACTGCCAGGAAGCCAGCCCAGATTGAAGACGACAGCATCAACTGTATTTTCAGATACATATGAGCACATATGCTCATGACCGTCAAGGATCAGTTGCGCTCTTCCGATACACCCGGATTCCGTCAGCAGTTTTTTTGTGTTTTCAAGCGCCTGCTGCTGGACATCGAAGGCATAGACATGTCCCTCATCTCCGACCAGTTCACAGAGCATGAGCGTATCATAACCGTTGCCCATCGTGGCATCTACCGCGGTATCACCGGGCTTCAGATAACGCTGCAGGCAATCCGAAGCAAGGAAACGCGCTGAACGCAATTCAAAACCGCGCATATCTTACAGATCCTTCAGTTTCCTGATCTCTTCTTCAGTCAGGTCACGCCATTCACCGCGTTCCACGCCCTGAAGGTCGATGGGGCCGAATTTGATCCGGCGCAGCAGCAATACCTTATGCCCAACGGCTTCCATCATCCGCCTGACTTGTCTGTTGTGGCCTTCATGGATTGCTATGATCACGTTTGAAGCAAATGTGTCTTCGCTGATCACACGGACACTGGCAGGTGATGTGCGGAATCCGTCATCCAGGACAACACCGCCGCGCAGCAGATGCAGCTCATCCGGCGACAGATGCGTCGTGATCCGGGCAAGATAGGTCTTTTTCACTTCATGCCTCGGATGCGTAAGCTTGGCTGTCAGTTCACCGTCATTTGTCAGCAGGAGAAGGCCTTCGGAGTCATAGTCAAGCCTTCCGATGGGAAACAGCCTGACCGGGAAATCACGGAAATGATCCATGACGGTTTCCCTGCCGCGGTCATCGCTGACGGTAGTCACTTCCCCCATCGGTTTATGATAGAGGATATATCGCTTTTCTTCTTCAGGCTTTACGACTTCATCACGCACACAGACGATATCATTTTCATTGACCTGAAAACCCATCTGTGTAATGACCTGGCCGTTTACCTTGACCAGTCCGTCAGAGATCATCTCTTCCGCATGGCGGCGGCTGGCGACTCCGCAGAGCGCCAGATACTTCTGAAGTCTCATGGCGTTTCTCCCGTTTCTTCAAATGCATGGAGCAGTGCTTTCGTGTTCCTGCGCATGCCCTCTTCATAGGCATTCTTCTGCATTTCACCTGTTACAAGCGGATCCAGTTCAAAGATCTTTGCGCCGGTCTCCATGGAGACAGTAATGGCTGCCTGTGCGGAATACTGAGGTTCTGTGAAGAGCGGCGGATTTCCTGCTTCACGCACAGCGTCTATAACCGCAGCAAGCGCAGAAGGCGCAATCGTATCCTCATGCTCCTCGTTGATGACAGCAACGATCTCGAGGCCGTACGCCCTGGCAAAATACGGGAATGCTTCGTGGAATGTAACGATCGATTTGCCCGCAACGGGAGCCAGTGACTCCTTCATTTCCGTGTCAAGAGCATTAAGCCTGGAAATATATCCGTCTGCGTTAGCGCAGATCGTGTCAGCCGCATCCGGGCAGATCTTGCAGGCTGCTTCAGCGATCGTATGAACGATGCAGACAGCATTCTGCACATCGAGCCATGTATGCGCATTAAACTCTCCCTCATCCTCATCATCAGAAGGAATCAGATCGATCCCTTCCGAACAGTCGATGATCTGAAGAGACGGAAACTGCGCTGTGACGCCTGGCAGGTACGCTTCCATACCGGCGCCGCAGATCAGAAGAGCATCCGCGCGCGAGAGCGTTATCATATCGCTCGCAAGCAGCTGATAATCATGGAGACACCCTGTATCCGGGGCAGTCATGCATGACAGGGATACTTCATCGATCCCGTCAAATACATTCATGGCGAGAATGTAGATCGGATAGAACGAAGCAACGATATTGAGCTGATCAGCAGCCAGCGCTGGGCCGGCTGCTGAAACAGTTATGAGATATAAAAGTGTCAGGAATAATGCGATAGCTTTTTTCATGGGAATCCTTTTCAGCGGGCTTTGGTATCGATTTCCTCACGGAATTTCGCAATGATGTCATCAATGGCCATGGCACCAAAGTTCTCGTTCTTTCTGGAGCGCAGGGCAGCGGTACCGTTCTCGACTTCCTGATCGCCGAGGACCAGCATGTACGGGATCTTCTGGGTCTGGGCTTCACGGACCTTGAAGCCGATCTTTTCATTGCGCGTATCCACTTCGACGCGGATGCCCTCTTTCTCGAGGCGCTCCTTCAGCTGATAGGCATAATCATCGGCACGGTTCGTGATGGTAAGGATGCGCACCTGCTCGGGAGACATCCACATCGGCAGCGCGCCGGCATACTTCTCGATCAGGTAAGCAAGCGTGCGCTCATAGCAGCCGAGGCTGGTACGGTGGATGATGTAAGGCGTTTTCTTCTGTCCGTCGGCATCCGTGTATTCCATGCCGAAGCGCGCGGCTTCCAGCATATCGATCTGGATCGTAACGATGGTGTCTTCCTTGCCGAATACGTTCTTGTACTGGATATCCAGCTTGGGGCCGTAGAAAGCGGCTTCGTCGATACCGATCTTGTAATCGATCCCCAGATGGTCGAGGATGCGGCCCATAATGCCCTGGGACTCTTCCCACTGTTCGGGAGTTCCTTCATACTTATTGCGCGGGTTGGCGGGATCCCACTGAGAGAAGCGGAAGGAGCAGTTTTCCCACATGCCTACAGTGGACAGGAAGTACTTGGCCAGATCCAGGCACTGCTTGAATTCCTCTTCGAGCTGTTCCGGACGCAGGACAAGATGTCCCTCGGAGATCGTGAACTGGCGCACGCGGATGAGACCGTGCATCTCACCGGAGTCTTCCTTGCGGAACAGCGTGCTGGTCTCACCCAGGCGCATCGGCAGGTCACGGTAGGAACGTGCGCGGTTCAGGAATACCTGATACTGGAACGGGCAGGTCATGGGACGCAGTGCGAAGCACTCCTTCGTCTCGTCATCCGGATCGCCCAGGACGAACATGCCGTCCAGATAGTGATCCCAGTGACCGGAGATCTTGTACAGCTCACGCTTGGCCAGGAACGGCGTCTTGGTCAGCAGATAGCCCCACTTTTCTTCCGTGTCTTCTACCCAGCGCTGGAGCAGCTGGATAACGCGGGCGCCCTTGGGCAGCAGGATCGGCAGGCCTTGGCCGATGTAATCGACCGTGGTGAAGTACTCGAGTTCACGGCCGAGCTTGTTATGGTCGCGCTTGAGCGCTTCTTCCTGCTGCTTCAGGTACTCTTCCATTTCTTCCTTATCATAGAAGGCAGTACCGTAGATGCGCTGCAGCATCTTGTTCTTTTCGCTTCCGCGCCAGTAGGCACCGGCGACAGACGTCAGCTTGAAGGCCTTTACCTTGCCAGTGGAAGCCAGATGCGGGCCTGCGCACAGATCCACGAAATCGCCCTGGCGGTAGAAGGAAATGACAGCGTCTTCAGGCAGATCCTTGATCAGCTCGACCTTATAGGGCTCTTCCCTGCCCTCCATGAACGTGATGGCTTCCTCGCGGGGAAGCTCGAAACGCTCGACACGGTCGTTCTTCTTGACGATGCGGGACATTTCCTTTTCAACTTCGCGAAGGAAATCATTCGTGAAGGGCTCATCGGTATCGAAATCATAGTAGAAACCGTTATCGATGGCTGGACCGATCGCAAGCTTGACCTGCGGCCTGAGCTTCTTGACCGCTTCCGCAAGAACGTGAGACGCAGTATGACGCAGGACGCGCTTAGCATCATCATCAGCAAAGGTCAGGAACTCGACATCATGTTCGCCTTCAAGCGTACGCCACATTTCGGTGATGGTGCCGTCGACGCGCGCGCAGAGCGCATCTTTCTTGAGCGCCTGACTGATCTGTCCGGCTATCTCCAGCAATGACATGCCGTCAGCGAACTCCCTTTTTTCACCCTTCAGCGTAAGAATCATTGGATTGTCCTCCTTCAATAAATAAAAGCATTCCATCCCACAAGGGACGAATGCTGGTAATACATCCGCGGTTCCACCCTAATTGCATAAACCACTTTTTCAGCGCGATATCGGGCGCATCCCGTCCTGGTCCGGCAGTGGTACCACTCCGCTTATCCTTGCCGTACGCTCCCAGCCTAAGGCGTTACGTTCTCTGTCAAGGCATCCGCGGCGGCGTGTCCGCCTTCATCCCAAAACATATGCGTATATTATCACTGAATAACTATTTTGTCAACAGATGTAAAGGAAAACAAAGTATAAGGTAGAATTATTCTGTAAGGAGTTGATTGATCATGGAAAAACGGTTTTCTATCGGCGTATTGCTTGAATCTTTCCGCCTACCGATGCAGCAGGCTGTGGAACAGGCAAGAGCAGTCGGAGTACAGGGCGTACAGGCATATGTGCATAATCTGACAGCGGTACAGCAGAAGGAACTATATACGCTTCTGAAAGACAATGGCCTGAAGCTGTCGGCAGTCTGCGGTGACCTCGGGCACGGATTCGGTGATCCCGAGTTTAATCCTGACCTCATCGAACGCTCTAAGCGTATCCTGGACACCGCGAAAGAGCTGGGTACAGATATCGTAACGACGCATATCGGTGTCGTCCCGACGGATCCCAGGCATCCCCGTTACAGTATCATGCAGGATGCATGCGGAGAACTGGCGCAGTATGCGGATTCCATCAATTCACATTTTGCGGTTGAAACGGGTCCTGAAACGGCCGAGACACTGTGTGCGTTCCTCGATTCGCTGAATTCCACGGGAGTAGCAGTCAATCTCGATCCCGCGAACCTCGTCATGGTCACAGGCGATGATCCGGTCAGGGCAGTGTATACGCTGAAAAAGTATATCGTACATACGCACGCAAAGGACGGAAAGAAGCTCCTGGACAGGGATCCGGAGATCATCTACCATATCGTAAAGCCTCTGGAACCTGTAACCGATCACGCGTTTATCGAACTTCCGCTCGGAGAAGGCAATGTACCCTTCCCCGAATATCTGGATGCACTGCAGGAGATCGGATATAAGGGCTTTCTGACTATTGAGCGAGAGGTCGGTGCGAATCCAGCGGACGATATCCGTAAAGCAGCCGATTATTTAAGGCAGCTCATCTGAAAAGCTGCCTTAAAGTACCAAAGTCTGTTTTTGTAGAACGCTATCCTTTATTTAACGTACGTTATCTTCGATAATTCCCCCGCCGATACAGCGATCACCATCATAAATGACCAGGCTCTGCCCCGGCGTCACAGCACGCTGGGGCTCTTTGAATGATATGAATGCCCTGTCTACTTCCAGTTCGGTGATCACAGCCGGCTGGTCAGGCTGACGATAACGCGTCTTAACGCCATATTCAGTATTGAGAATAGGCGCATCTTCGATCCAAGTCAGCTGACTTATCCAGGCACCTTTGCTGTAAAGCATCGGATGGTCTTCGCCCTGAGCGACGATAAGGCGGTTGTTCTTCCTGTCCTTATCAACGACGAAATAGCTGCGTCCGTCACCGTGCCCGCCGATGCCCAGACCGCGTCGCTGTCCGAGGGTATAATAGAAGAGTCCGTCATGCCTGCCGACGACTTCCCCTTCCGGGGTGACCATATCCCCCGGTTCTGTAGGCAGGAACTGCTGAAGGAACGGCTTGAAATGCCTTTCCCCGATGAAGCATACACCCGTCGAATCTTTTTTATCCGCAACAGGCAGTCCATGCTTTTCTGCAATGGCACGGACTTCCTTTTTTGTTTTGTCTCCGACCGGGAATATGGCGCGCTTCAGCTGCTCTGAATGCAGCATGTACAGGAAATACGACTGATCCTTGCCGGGATCTACGCCTTTCAGGAGTTCTCCGCGTTCATTTGTTCTGACGAAATGTCCTGTAGCGATCCTGTCCGCATCAAGCTTGAGAGCGAAATCCAGGAACGCCTTGAACTTGATCTCGCGGTTGCAGAGGACATCCGGATTCGGGGTTCTGCCGGCTTTGTATTCAGCAAGGATAATTGAGAAAACCCTGTCCCAGTATTCCTTTGAGAAGTTCACGGAATAATAAGGTATGTCGATCATCTCGCATACCTGCTGGACATCTTTCCAGTCGCTTTCCGAAGTGCAGACGCCGTCTTCGTCCTTCTCTTCCCAGTTCTTCATGAAGACACCGAGAACGTCATGGCCGGCCTGTCTGAGCAGAAGCGCGGATACGGCGGAATCAACGCCGCCGGACATCCCAACGACAATGCGCATCAGCCTACCTCCAGCGCGTCGATCCGCTCGAGAACACGCGTCAGGATCTCTTCCGCGATCGCTTCACGGTTCTTTGTAGCGTCAACTATGATGAAACGCCCGGCATCCTGCTCGGCAAGCTGCTCATATGCGGCTTCTACGCGAGCGTGGAACTCAGCTTTTTCCTTTTCGATCCTGTCCAGCGCAGACGCGTTCGCACGGCGCCGAAGCGCAGTCTCATGATCAAGGCGCAGATAAACGGTTGCACTGGGCATATATCCGTTGATGGCAGGTGCGTTGATCTGCTGGATCAGTTCCACTCCAAGCTGGCGTCCTCCGCCCTGGAAAGCGACGCTGGAGTCTACAAAGCGGTCACACAGGACGATCTGCCCGTCCTCGATAGCGGGCCTGATCACCTGGTGGACATGCTGCGCACGGGAAGCGGCATACAGCAGCGCTTCGGTGATGTCATACATCTCTTCATTCCTGATATCCAGGAGCAGGTCCCTGATCTTCTCGGAGATCGGGCATCCGCCCGGCTCGCGCGTGCGGCGCACCGTAAACCCGAACTCACGCAGGGAACGCTCGAGAGCGTCAGACTGGGTCGTCTTGCCGCATCCGTCAAGGCCTTCAACGGACAGGAAGAAACCCTTTTTAGCAGGAACCGTATCAGTAAGCAGCGGGAACAATTCATCTACGGAATGAGCGAGCATGCAGCCTGAAGCGATCAGCTGTTCCTGATCCCCGAAGCCATAGGTAACGCCGATACCGGTCATACCGAGATCTTTTGCGGCACTGACGTCAGAGGGATAATCACCGATCATGACGGCAGTTGACGGATCCGCATCCTTGAGAACACGGCTGATCAGCATAGGCTTGTCAACCCCTGCGTCAACAGGACCGACACCTGAGATGCCGTCAATGAAAGACATCAGATGGAAATATTCAAGGATACGGCGCCCTGCGCGCTCGGGCTTGCCGGTCGCGACAAGGATACGCGCTCCCTGTTCATGCAGTGTACGGAGGAGCGTACGGACCCTCGGATACAGGAGCGTTTTTCTGTATCCTTCCTCATAATAATAGTTGCGGTAGATCGGAATGATCCGCTGCATCTGCTCTTCCGTCAGGGAAGAATACTTTTCGAGAGATTCGTCGATCGCAGGCCCGATGAATTTCTTAAGATCCTCATCCGAAGGCGGATTTTCACCGATCTGGCCGAAAGCATAATGCCAGCTGTGGATGATCCCCGGTGCGGAATCAAAGAGCGTACCGTCAAGGTCAAAAACGATCGTTTTGAAGCGAAGCATATTTCCTCCGAAAAAAACCGCGTCCATTGTGAACAGTGGGCGCGGGATTTGTTTTACTGCTGTGCTGTTCCTGTTTCACTGGCACGTCCGGCCTGGATGAAAGCATCAAAGAACTTAAGCACGTTTTCCTGGTTCCCGTTGAATGTTGTAACAGCCATCACGATATTTCCGTAATCCTGCATGCCCATATCGGTATAACCGGACAGCGTATATGCGGGAATACCGAACTGGATATTGTCGCCGACAGGCAGTCCTTCATCGTTTACGAGCGCGACTTTGCCCGCTGAAATGTCGATGCCCTCAACATTGATCTGACCGCTTTCGATATACGGCGCAAGATCGATGAAAGCGCCCTGGGATGCAAAGTTCTTAAAGTCCGCAGTGGAGAGCAGGTAAATATCGCCTTCACCGGCCATGATATAAACGGAAAGCTGCATATTGCTGTAGTAATCCGCAGAGCCGGCGAGGATAACAGAGGTAACCGTCTCCATGTCCGGAACGGAAGATTCCCAGATGGGCTTGATGAATTTCTCCGTACTCTCTTCCGTAATGTAAGTGCTCTGGATGTAGAGATCCACGCGCTTTTCCTGGGGAGCACGGTACGCTGTCGTCGTATAGATCAGGTTCCATGCGAAAATGGATCCGACGATAGCGATCAGGTACTTCCAGAAGTTATACGCAAGATGCGTACGCAGACGCGCTTTTGTGATGGGTGTTTTGATTTTCATGGCTATGTTTCCTGTATACCCTCTGGGGTTTATTAGGTCATTGGCTTCAAGTCGCTTTCTCAGCTTCCTGAGCAGCCTTGCAGGCTTCCTGAGAAGGGCATGTATTGCAGGCGCACTCGAAATCCGCCGGCAGTTCTTTTGCCTTCTCTTCCTTCTTCGGCAGATCTAACGGCTTCATAGTCGGGAAAAGCAGAACATCGCGGATGGATGCATTGTCGGTCAGCAGCATTACCAGACGGTCAATGCCCATGCCCAGTCCGCCGGTCGGCGGCATGCCGATCTCGATCGCGTTCAGGAAGTCTTCATCAACGCCGCAGGCTTCTTCGTCGCCCTGGGCCTTGAGCGCGGCCTGAGCTTCAAAGCGTGCGCGCTGGTCGATCGGATCGTTCAGTTCGCTGAACGCGTTCGCGAGCTCACGGCCGAGGATGAACAGCTCAAAGCGTTCTGTATAGTCAGGATTTGACGGCATTCTCTTTGCAAGCGGCGAGATCTCTACCGGATGCCCGGTCAGGAATGTCGGCTGCACAAGATGCTCTTCTACAAATTCATCAAAGAAGAGGTTCAGGATATCCCCCTTCTTATGACGCTGTTCATACTTGATATGATGCGCCTTGGCCACTTCACGGGCTTCCTCGAGCGTCTGGATGCTGTCAAAATCGACGCCGCTGTACTTCCTGACGGCTTCGACCATGGACATCTTCGCAAAGGGCTTTTCAAGGTCGATCGTCACATCACCGTACTGGATGATGGCAGTTCCGTTCACGCTGCGCGCGACTTCGCGGATCATTTCCTCGATCAGCTCCATCATGCCGTTATAATCGGTATAGGCCTGATAGAACTCAAGCATCGTGAATTCAGGATTATGCCTGGGATCCATGCCCTCGTTGCGGAATACACGGCCGATCTCATACACGCGCGGGAATCCGCCGACGATGAGGCGCTTTAAGTGCAGTTCCAGCGCGATGCGCAGGTACATATCGATATCGAGCGTATTGTGATGCGTAATGAACGGGCGTGCGGAAGCACCGCCGGCCTGCGTATGCAGTACGGGAGTCTCGACTTCGAGGTATCCGTGCGCATCCATGAAAGAGCGGATCGCGCTGATGATACGGCTGCGCTTGATGAACGTATCGCGGACCTCGGGATTGACGATCATGTCGAGATAACGCTGGCGGTAACGCAGATCCGGGTCAGTCAGACCGTGGAACTTCTCGGGAAGAGGCTTCAGGCACTTGGCCAGCAGCGTTAGGGTCTCGATGTGTATGGAGATCTCACCGGTCTTGGTCTTGAAAGGCTTGCCCGTGACTCCGATAAGGTCTCCTAGATCCAGCTTTTTGAAAGCGGTATATGCTTCATCGCCGATATCATCGCGCTTGACATAGATCTGGATCTTGCCTGCGCCGTCCAGGATCTTGGCAAAGGACGCCTTGCCCATGATATGACGGCCGATCATGCGGCCGGCAACGGAGACGGTCTGCTCCTGAAGGCCCTCGAAATTATCGATGACTGCCTTGCTGTCATGCGTGACATCATACCTGGTGATGAGATACGGGTTATTGCCTTCAGCCATCATGGACTGAAGCTTTTCGCGGCGGATCTGTTCCTGTTCGCTGTAATCGAGCGTGCTCTGGGGAGCCTGCGTTACTTCCGGCATGTTTTTAAATCTCCTAAAAGGTTAATCAGGTGCGCGCAATGGAAAGGATCTTGAACTTAAGGATCCCGTCGGGAGCCTCAACGGTGGCGGTCTGTCCCTTCTTCTTTCCCATCAGGGCGGAGCCCAGCGGGCTGTCGTCCGAAATGGCATTGTTCATGGGATCGGCTTCCTGGGGACCGACGATACGGTATTCGTCCTCACAGTTTTCGCTTTCATCAAACACACGTACAGTCGTTCCAACATTCACTCTGTCATTGGTGATCGTTTCTTCCGCGACTACGACGGCAGTACGCAGCGTGGCTTCGAGCTCCAGGATCTCGCCCTCAAGCTTCGCCTGGTCATTGCGAGCCGCATCATACTCGGCGTTCTCACTCAAATCACCAAAGGAACGCGCTACGGCGATCTGTTCGGCGATCTGTGCGCGTCCGGTGGTCTTCAGGTAATCAAGCCTGTCCTGGATTGCCTTCAGACCTTCGGCAGTGATGTTGTTACTGTGTTTTTCGATCATTATTATTTCCTCCGTTCATGAACGCTGTTGAGCTGCATTTCATCGCGCAGGTTTAAAGCGTTCAAAAATCTGAATATCATATTCTTCCCGTAATGCACGGCTGGTATCCGCGTCACGTACTGTCCATGCGGCCAGAAGCGGACGGAAAACAGATGAAACAAGGCGGAAAGATATATTCGCATCGGTCTCATAACCGTAGGCGATAAAGTCAGGGCGCCCGATGAAATCAACGAGCAGGTATCCGAGGCAGAGCCTCTTGAGCTTTGACGAGAAGGAATAGCCCTTCAGCTCTGACATGAAGGCCAGCTGTCCGCGGACGACCGTAGGCGCATGTTTCCTGAACCACCGGATCGCGGATGGATCAAACGATTCCACGCAGTAGACGCCTGGATACCGGCGCAGCATGTCATAGGTCTGCTGCGCGAGCATGGGATTATGGAAGTCTGTCTTGAGTTCCACAATGAGCGGAACCTGTGCATTTACGACTCCGAGAACCTCGGTCAGCGTCGGGATGTACGAGTCGGTCCCGAACAGCTTCAGCTGCTGCAGCTCTGCGAGCGGGACGTCGCATACGCGGCGTATATCCCCGCAGGAGCGTTCAAGGTTCTCATCATGGTGCACGACCAGCTGGTGGTCACGCGTTTCCCTGACGTCGAGTTCGATGCCATATCCGGCGTTTACCGCCCGTTCGAACGCGGTCAGGCTGTTCTCCGGGATCCCGCGGTCATTGTCATACAGCCCGCGGTGCGCATAATCATAATCCGTCAGAGGACGGAACGCCATCTTGCGGTGGAGAATGTTCGGAGCTATGAGGAAAAGATAAACAAGAAACAGGACAACCAGCACATGCAGGATGACAAGCAGCCAGGTCACATTCCTCACCTCCGTACTCGTTTGCTTTCAGGGATACCGAGATATTATACTCTAATAGTATAACAATTGCAATAAATAGTACGAATATTTTGGCATTCCCCTTGTTTTTCGCATATACATCCGCTATAATCTTACAGACCGCCTTGCGGTCATATACTTATTTATTCAGGGGTGATTTATATGGCAGAAGCGCTTGAACGCACCAACTTTATCTGGGACGCGATCGATCTTGATTTGGAAAGCGAACGCTGCCAGCAGATCCGTACCCGTTTTCCGCCCGAACCGAACGGCTATCTGCATATCGGCCACTGCAAGGCTTTGATCACGGACTTCGGAACTGCCGAAAAATACGGCGGTCTCTGTAATCTCCGCTTTGACGATACGAACCCGGCCAAGGAAGACGACGAATATGCCGAAGGCATCAAGCGTGATATCGAATGGCTCGGTTTCCACTGGGACGGCGGCCTTTATTATGCCAGCGATTATTATGACAAACTGTATGAGATCGCTGAGGACTTCATTCAGCGCGGCCTGGCGTATGTCGATGAGCTTACGCCCGAACAGATGACGGAATACCGCGGAACGCTGACCGAGCCCGGCAAGGACTCGCCCTGGCGCAACCGTCCCGCAGAGGAAAGCCTGGATCTTTTCCGCCGCATGAAGGCGGGCGAATTCCCCGAAGGCCGTTACATCCTCCGTGCGAAGATCGACATGGCATCTCCGAACATCAACATGCGCGATCCCGCCATGTACCGCATCCTTTACAAGGAACACTGGCGCACCGGCAAGAAATGGTGCATCTATCCGATGTACGACTACGCGCATCCGATCAGCGACGCGCTGGAAGGCATCACGCACTCCCTGTGCAGCCTCGAGTTCGAAAACCATCGTCCGCTGTACGACTGGGTCGTCGAGAATGCCGGATTCAAGAAGGAAACCATCCGTGACGGCAAGATCTATCATGGCCCGCGTCAGATCGAGTTTGCCAGGCTGAACATTACCCGCACCGTAATGAGCAAGCGCCATCTCCGCCGTCTGGTGGAAGAAGGATACGTGTCCGGCTGGGACGATCCCAGAATGCCCACACTGAGCGCCATGCGCCGCCGCGGTTTCCCCGGTGCAGCCATCCGCTCCTTTGTTGAACAGGTCGGCCTGTCCAAAGTCGACAGTACCGTCGATGTTGCCATGCTCGATGCCTGTGCCCGTGATGAACTGGGCGAGAAAGCGCCCCGCGCCATGGCCGTCCTGAACCCTGTCAAGGTCGTTTTCACGAACGTTCCCGAAGACTGGGAAGACACGCTTACGATGGAAAACCATCCTGATCATCCGGAAGCCGGCGAACGCCAGGTGACCATCAGCCGTGAGATCTGGATCGAGCAGGAAGACTTTGCGGAAGATCCGCCCAAGAAGTTCTTCCGCCTGAAGCCCGACGGAGAAGTCCGTCTCAAAGGCGCGTATATCATTAAGTGCGAAAATGTCGTCCACAATGAAGACGGCACCGTTGCGCGCATCGAATGCAGCATCGACCTGGATACGCGTTCCGGAAGCGAAGGCGCGAACCGCAAGGTCAAGGGCACCATCCACTGGGTCAACGCCCGTGACTGCAAGCCGTTTGAAGCGCGCCTGTATGAACAGCTCATGACCGAGGAATGGGATACCGCCGCAGCCGAGGACAAGAAGGACATCACCAAGTTCCTTTCCCCTGATTCCCTGACCATCGCGAACGGCTACTGTGAGCATGCCGTTGCCGCTGCCAATGTCGGTGATACGTTCCAGTTCCTGCGCGAAGGCTATTTCTGCAAGGATCAGGACAGTACGGAAGATCATCCTGTCTACAATCGTGTCGTCAGCCTGAAGAGCAGTTATCCTAACAAATAATCGAAGGGAAGTATAACAAATGGAAATCCGCACCCGTTTTGCACCGTCCCCGACCGGTTTCATGCATCTGGGCGGTCTGCGTACAGCCCTGTACAATTATCTTTTTGCGCGTAAGATGGGCGGCAAGTTCATCCTGCGCATCGAAGATACCGACCAGGACCGCTATGTGGAAGGTGCGACAGAAGTCATATATGATACGCTTAAAGGCTGCGGCATCAACTGGGACGAGGGTCCCGATGTCGGCGGTCCCTGCGGGCCCTATGTGCAGTCCGAAAGGAAATCGCTGTATCTGCCCTATGCCAAGCAGCTCGTTGAAAAAGGTGCTGCCTACTACTGCTTCTGCACGAAGGAAGAGCTGGATGAGCGCCGTGCTGCCGCCGAGGCAAAGGGCGAAGTCTTCAAGTATGACAAGCACTGCCTGAATCTCAGCAAAGAAGAGATCGAGGAAAAGCTTGCTTCGGGCATCCCCTATGTCATCCGCATGAACTGCCCCACTACCGGTGAGAGCACGTATCATGACGTTGTATTCGGTGACATGAGCTTCCCGAACGACACGCTTGACGACATGATCCTGATCAAGGCTGACGGTATGCCTACCTACAACTTCGCGAACGTGGTCGACGACCATCTGATGGGCATCACGCACGTCATGCGCGGTATGGAATACCTCTCCTCCACCCCGAAGTACAACCTGCTGTACAACGCTTTCGGCTGGGAGATCCCCGAGTATGTGCACCTGACGACCGTCATGCGCGACAGCCAGCATAAGCTCTCCAAGCGCGACGGCGATGCGTATTACAGCGATTTCATTGAAAAGGGTTATCTCAAGGAAGCCCTGATCAATTATCTCGCCCTGGTCGGATGGAATCCCGGTGATGAGCGTGAGTTCTTCACCATGGACGAGCTGGTCGAAGCGTTTGATATCAACCGCCTGAACAACGCGCCCGGCATCTTTGACATGGACAAACTGACGTGGTTCAATGCCGAGTATATCCGCAAGATGCCCTTTGAGGATTATCTTGCTACCGTCACGCCGTGGTTCGATAAAGTGCTTGCCGGAACGAATACGGATTACAGGAGGCTTGCCGAGCTCATGCAGAGCCGTACGGAAGTCTTCAACCGTGTTCCCGATATGGTACGTTTCCTGGCCGAGATGCCTGAGTACGATCTCGAGCTCTATTACAACAAGAAGATGAAGTCCGACTCCCAGGTCGCCCTGGAGAACCTGCAGTTCATTCTTCCGGTGCTTGAGAGCATTCCCGAGTGGACAGAGACCGTGATCCATGACAAGGTCATGGAAGCAATCGCGGCTGCCGGCAAGAAGAACGGCGCCGTGCTCTGGCCGCTGCGCATCGCGATCAGCGGACAGGCTTCCACGCCCGGCGGCGCGTTCGAGATCGCCTACCTGCTCGGCCGTGAAGAAACCATGAAACGTCTGAACGCAGCCCTGGGAAAATTGTCGGAAAACGCTTGATTTTCCTTGTTTTTCCTGCTATAATCAATCCGACATAGGATGTGAGACAGGAGGATATATAAAATGAAGTCCATTCCGATCAAGCTCAGCTTTGCTGAAGAAGTTAAGACATTTGTAAACATCGTGAACCGCTATCCTTATGATATGGACCTGCGTGCCGGCCGCCATGTGGTCGATGCGAAGTCCATCCTCGGTATCTTCTCTCTCGATCTCAGCCGTCCGATCGCTCTTGAGGTCTATGCCGAGAGCTGTGACGATCTTGAGAAAGACATTGAGCAGTTCAAGATCTGAGTCCATACTTTCCGATCAGCAATCCAGCCCCCTATGGGGGCTTTTTGCTTTCCAGATTGACAAAACAGAGAAAAAAGGTATCATATAGTTGTAAAAAAATACACTTCAGGAGTAATCAGCTTGCTTTTATCACTGAATGATCTGGGTTCTTATCAGCGTCTGTTTGGAATGAACGATGCAAACCTTTCCGTTCTGGAAGAGGAATTATCCGTAAACGGCATGCTTCACGGTCAGGAACTGCGCTTTACCGGTGATGCGGAAAACGTAGCGATCGCTGAAGATGTCGTAACACACCTGCTCCCGCTCGTCATGCGCGGAGATACCGTGGATGCACTTCGTATCCGGTATGCGATCGAGCTTTGCAAGAGCGGCAATGCCGCTTCCATTGATGCGCTGGGGAGCGGCGATATCGTTGCCTTTACACACCGCGGGCGTCCTATCCGCAGCAAAACACTTGGCCAGAGCAAGTATATCGAGGCTGTTCGCTCGCACCAGCTCACCCTTGCCGTGGGCCCTGCCGGCACGGGCAAAACATACCTTGCGATGTGCCTGGCCGTTGCCGCGCTCAAAAACAAGGAGATCGACCGGATCATCCTGACGCGTCCGGCGGTAGAGGCTGGTGAAAAGCTCGGCTTTCTTCCCGGCGACATGTCGCAGAAGGTCGACCCTTACCTGCGCCCGCTCTATGACGCGCTGTATGAGCTGATGGGAACTGATTCATACCAGAAGCTTGCCGAGCGCGGCACGATCGAGGTAGCGCCGCTTGCGTTCATGCGCGGACGCACACTGAATGACGCTTTCATCATTCTTGATGAAGCGCAGAACGCGACCCCCGAACAGATGAAGATGTTCCTGACACGTCTGGGCAACCATTCGCGCTGCGTCGTGACGGGCGATATCTCCCAGACGGACCTTCCCAAGGACAAGAAGAGCGGACTGGTCGAAGCGATCACGGTCCTTAAGGATGTAAGCGGGATCGCTGTAGTCGAGCTTACGGCGCTGGACGTTGTCCGCCACGAGCTCGTGCAGCGTATCGTACGCGCATATGAACGCTACGAAGAAAAGAACGGAGGCGGAAAATGAGCAGTCAAGGCAGAACCCCTTCTCTGTTTCATACGAAGTTCAAGCTTTTAGCGACGAAGCTGCGCGTCTATTTCAAGCGCTTCAGAACAGCCGCTTTCTCAATGCGCACGCTGATCAGCCTGTGCGGCATCATTATCCTTCTGATCATCTTTACAGCCGCAATCGTCCCTGTGCGTTATAATGTTACGATTGGAACGGTCCCGACACATACCATTACCGCGAACCGTGATGTCGTCGATGAAGTAACAACTGACGCACTCCGGGCAGAGGCAGCTAAACAGGTCCAGCCGACCTACCATTACGTGGAAGGCGTAACGGAAAAAGTCCTGGCAGAGCTCGATCAGATCTTCATTCAGCTCGATGCCGCAGTCCAGTACAGCGAGAATCTAGAAGACTACAGCCCCACCAGACGCTATACGGCGGAAGAACTGGCGTATGCGCGTACAATCGTAAAGGATGTTACGCTTCAGGATTACCAGCTGCGCACACTTCTGAATACAACACGGGAAGAGCTTGCCTCGCTGCATGCAAAGCTCTATGCGGCTGTACAGAACATGCTTTCAAGTTATGTTACTGAAGGCATGGAGAACGAAGCCGTATCCGGCGTCATGCAGATCGTCGGCTACCAGGTGGATACGAGCCTGCTTCAGAATATCGTACAGCCTGTTCTGCGGACAGTCATGGAAGCGAACATGGTGGTCGACCAGGAAGCCACTTCCGCAGCACAGCGCGCTGCACGCGACGCTGTTGCCCCGATCATATATAAACAGGGTCAGAACATCATCGTTAAGGGCGAAGGCCTCGTCGAAAAGTATCAGTATGAGATGCTGTCCAACCTCGGCATGCTGAGCAGCAGCAGCGTTGATACCAGGATCTACCTGGGTGCTGCTATCCTTGTTGCACTGGTACTGAGCCTTTCCATGATCCTGCTCCGTCTGACCGAAAAGGCTATGGTATTCGAGCCCAAGAAACTGATCCTGCTGTTCATCATCCTGGCGCTGACGCTTGTATTCTGCATTATTGCAAGATTTATCAATATCCATCTGGCGCCCGCCGTGCTCACCGCGCTGCTTGCGACATCCATGCTCAGCCTGCAGGCCGGGATTATCTTTAATTCTGCGATCGCACTGCTCATAAGCGGACTGGCCATCGGCGGAAGCACTGCATATACCACAGAGATGATGCAGATCCTTATCTGTACCATGTGTTCGGGATATCTGGGTGCGATCCTTCTCAGCCGCCGCAGCGGCCGTCTGCAGGTGATCTACGCAGGCCTTGCCGCAGGTGCATGCAATTTCATTGTCATGATGTCACTCAGCCTCATGACAAGCACATCCTTCCCTGTCGTGATTGACAATGCGCTCTACAGCCTCGGCGGCGGCCTGATTGCCGGCGTGCTCTGCATCGCGCTGCAGCCGCTCCTGGAAGCGATCTTCAATCTCTCCACACAGACAAAACTGCTTGAGCTGAGCAATCCGAACCATCCGCTGATGCGCCGCCTGATGCTTGAAGCACCTGGCACATATCATCATTCCCTGATGGTGGCGAACATTGCCGAAGCCGCTGCGGAAGCAGTCGGTGCCAATCCCCTGCTCGCGCGTGTCGGCGGCTACTATCATGACGTTGGCAAGCTCCGCCGTCCGCAGTACTTCAAAGAAAACCAGCAGGACGGTGAAAACCTGCTTGCTGAAAACGATCCGTATACAGCCGCCCAGATCGTCATGTCGCATACCCATGACGGCGTCACGCTTGCACGCAATTACCGCCTGCCGCGCGAGATCCTGCGGATCATTGAAGAGCATCACGGAAATACGCCCGTCATGTATTTCTATACGATGGCCGTGAAGGAAGCGAACGGTCAGTTTGTCGATCCTGATGCATTCCGTTATAATGCCCAGCCGCCGTCCACAAAGGAAGGTGCTGTCGTACTGCTCAGCGATACGATCGAGGCCGCCGTGCGTTCCATGAAAGACCCGACGCCCGAAGCGATCGAGGAGTTCATCGTCAAGCTGGTTCGTGGCAAGCTCCAGGATGGCCAGCTGTCGAACAGCCCCCTGACGCTGAAGGATCTCGATGCGATCTGCCATGCCGCAGCCACCGTCCTGAACGGTGTCTATCATGAGCGGATCGAATATCCCGATCCGCCCGCACTGACCAAGAACAAGCAGGGTACCAAGCCCGAGGCAAAGCCTGAACCCAAGACTACCCCGGCAGTGCCTGATCTGAATACGCCCTGGGACGGCATCACGGAAGAAAAACCGGCTGAAGAAGTGCCTGCTCCGGTTGTGCAGGAGGATGTTATCGAATCCGAGGATCGTACTGAGTCCGATCTCTTCCCGCCTCCGCCCCCGATCGAAGGCGAACAGATCATCGTGGATCCGAGCCAGTTTGAATCGGATGAACCGCTGAAGACGGTAGAGCTTCCTGTCGCAGAAACTCCGCTTTCCATTGAGGAAGCGATGGCGCTGAATGATGCGGAAGAGCAGAAGGCTGAGAGCGCTGCTGACGAGGATATGCCATGACGCCGGCCACCTTTTCGTTTGAAATAGACGGTGGCGAGTCCCTGTCCCCTTCCGATCTGAAAACGATTCAGCGTGTCGCCCGGTGCTGCCTTTCCGTTGAAGGCATTGACAGGCCATGCTGTGCATACCTGCTGATAACAGACGATGAGACGATACAGACGATCAACAGGGAGCAGCGCGGGATCGACAGATCGACAGATGTGCTGTCTTTCCCTTCCGCGCCGTTTAACACAGCGCATACTGCAGGGAACGAGCCTGAGCTGCTGGCCCGGGAATGGGACGCGTATGCGCATGCCTGCCGCTTAGGCGATATTGTGATCTCCTGGGATCACGTATGCAGGCAGGCAGAAGAATTCGGGCATTCACAGACCCGTGAGCTGTCATACCTGATCGCGCATTCACTGTTCCACCTGATGGGATATGATCATATGAAAGACCAGGATAAGGAGACAATGCGAAAGATGGAAGAAAAAGCATTGGAAAAAGCCGGGATCACCCGCATCAGTGATGAAGAGCTGATCGCAAAGGCCAAGGAGGCCATGCAGTACTCCTATTCACCGTACTCCAAATACAAGGTAGGCGCATGCCTGCTTTCATCCGACGGCCGGATGTTCACCGGATGCAATATAGAGAACGCTTCCTACGGCGCGACGCTCTGTGCCGAAAGAACAGCCTTGTTCAAGGCAGTCTCCGAAGGCGCGCGTTCCTTCTCTGTGATCGCCATCGCTGCGGATAAGTCCCTGCCCTGGCCGTGCGGGCTCTGCCGCCAGGCGCTCAACGAGTTCTCACCGGACCTCCGCGTGATCGTTGCCTGCGGTAATGAACGCGGTGAGTCTACGCTTCCGGAGCTTCTGCCGCATTCCTTCGGCCCCAGCACCGGTACCGGCGAATATCTCGGAAAGGATTGATCGGCACATGGATAAGTCAAAGGAATTCCGCAGCGGTTTCGTTGCTATCGTAGGCCGCCCGAACGTAGGTAAATCCACGCTGATCAACGCATTGGTCGGCGAAAAGGTCGCGATCGTATCCAGCCGTCCGCAGACGACCCGCAACCGTCTGATGGGCATTGTATGCGGTGAAGACTACCAGATGGTCTTCGTTGATACTCCCGGTATCCATACCCCGCGTACAAAGCTCGGCAGCTATATGATGCAGGCTGTCCAGGAAGGTATGGAAGGCATAGATGCACTGACCGTTCTTGTGGATGTCACTGCAGTCGGTCCCAATGACCGCGAGATCGCATCTGACATGGCCAAGAAAAAGGTGCCTGTATTCCTGCTGCTGAACAAGATTGACCTGGTTGAGCCGAGCGAACTGCTGCGTATCATCGACATCTTCAAGGATATGGGCTTTACCGCGATCCTACCGATCAGCGCAAAAGAAAAGAACGGCCTGGATGAGCTTGTTTCCGAGCTCCTGAAGGTCATGCCGAAGGGCCCCAAGTATTTCCCGGACGACATGATCACGGACCAGCCCGAGCGCCTTATCTGCGCCGAGCTCATCCGTGAGAAAGCGCTGCTGCATCTAAGGGACGAAGTCCCGCACGGGATCGGCGTCGAGATCCTGGGCATACAGAAAAAGTCTGACAAACTGACGGAGATCCATGCGGATATCTACTGCGAACGCGAATCACACAAGGCGATCATTATCGGCAAGCGCGGAGCCATGCTCGCACAGATCGGCAAGGAAGCGCGCATCGATATCGAATCCCTGCTCGGAACTGCCGTTAACCTGCAGCTCTGGGTCAAGGTAAGGCCCGACTGGCGCAATTCCGTATCCGACCTGCGCACTTTGGGATATGACGACCGTGCATAAGGGCTCCGGTCTCCTGAAAAGAATACGTCATCTTGACTGGACACCGCTGCTTCTGATCTGGGCAGTCTCTATTTTCTATTGCTTTTTCTGCCTGTACCTTCAGATAAACGCGCTCGGTCATACGGGCTATTATACCTACACATTGCAGGCGCTCGCATGGCGGAACGGGAAGCTCGCCCTGGACCATGACTATACGTGGCTTGAACTGGCAATCTATGAAGGCAAGTATTATGTTTCGTTCCCGCCCGTGCCGAGCATTCCCCTGTTCTTCCTTACATTCCTGTTCAATGATAAAACGCCCGATGGTTTCCTGGTAAAGCTTTATGTCCTGATCGGCTGCCTGAGCGTATACGGGCTGCTTCGCAGGAAAGAATACGGCAGGGCATCCGCTGCAGGCGCAGCGCTCTTATGCAGCTTTGCCGGATGCCTTCTTTCGATGACGACGAACGGCGCAGTGTGGTACCAGGCACAGACGCTCGGATACTGCCTGACCATGCTCTCGCTCATGCTGGCCTTAAGCGGGCATATGACGCCTTCCCTGCTGTTCTACGCGCTGTCGGTCGGCTGCCGCCCGTTCGATGTCGTGTTCGGGTTTGTACTGCTAGCGATCTATATCCGGGAGTGCCGGAATAAAGAAGTCAGCTTTAAGAAGGCCTGTATCCGCCTGATACCGGGCGTTGTGCTCGGGCTGTGCGTTGCCGCCGGATACGGGATCTACAACTATGCGCGCTTCGGGAACCCGTTCGAGTTCGGGCATAACTATCTGCCCGAGTTCTCGTTCCAGGGCGGGATCCAGTTCTCCGTCAGCCATATCGCGAAGAACTTCAAGACATTCGTCCTTTCCCTGCCGTTCAGTAAGAACGGAACGAACCTGGAGCTCAAGCGTTTCGGCTTCAATTTCCTGATCGCGAGCCCCGTTTTCACCGTCATGCTTGTAAGGATCATAAGGGACTGCATTTTCCGGAAAATGAACATGGAAAAGATCGTGCTTTGCGCATGCTTTGTCATCCAGCTGCTGATGCTGCTCATGCACCGCACTTTCGGCGGATTCCAGTTCGGCGCGCGCTACACCTGCGATCTCCTGCCCTATGCAGCCGCGTACTTCGCCTTCTCCGACAGGAAGCGTCTGAACGCATTCGAATGGGCCGTACTGGCCTTTGCGGCAGCGTTCGCAGTATATGGCGCGGCACAGATTCTTTTGTCGTAAAACACGTTTTTTATCTTTACAGTAATGCATTCCTTCTGATATAATTGGAAGGCAATGATGGAGACGGGCTCAGCAGTGCTCTTCACAGCAAGTTGGGGAGGATGAAAGCCCAGCAGAAGCAGCTGAAGCCGGATCACTCCTGAGCATGGGCCAATCCCCCACGGCTTGCCTCCGATATCAGGCGACGAGCGGACGCATATGCGTCAATTTGGGTGGTACCGCGGTCTTTCCGTCCCATGGAAAGACAGTTTTTTTATTTCTCGAAAGGAGCAGCAGCATGTACAGCAAGGTCACTACCGATTTGAACTTCACCGCAAGAGAGAAAGAGATCCTCCAGTTCTGGAAGGACAACGGCATTGAAGAAAAGAGCTTCCATCTCCGTGATGGCAAGGATAACTTTACATTTTTCGACGGCCCTCCGACCGCTAACGGAAAGCCGCATATCGGCCACGTTCTGACGCGTGCCATCAAGGACCTGATCCCGCGCTACCAGACCATGAAGGGCAAGAGCGTGCTGAGGATCGCGGGCTGGGAT
>JAFZPO010000141.1 GCA_017550305.1 Clostridia bacterium | reverse complement strand
CTTGATAATAATGATGACAACAGTTTCAAACCCTATCTGCGTGTCAGCTTCTTTGCGCTGGACGAAGATATGGCCAATGCTTACGAACTGGTGCGTGAGCTGCTGTATGACGGGAACCTGGATGATGTACAGCGTGTGAAGGATACCGTGACTTCCCTGAAGACTGGCCTCAAGAACAGCATTACTTCCAGCCCTTATTATGTACCTCTGTATCGTGCATTTGCAGCAAGCAGTGATTCGTTTGCCTACTTCAACTATGTAACATATCTGGACTACTATGGTTTCCTGGTGGAAGTTGAACAGCAGCTGGAGAATGATCCTGATGCCGTGATCGCTTCACTGAAAGCCATCCGCGATTACTTCGATAACAGCACCGGCGCCGTGATCGGTTTCAGCGGCAGCGCGGAAAGCGCAGCGAACCATCAGGTCGCAGCGGAAGCGTTCCTCGCCGGACTGAACAAGAAAGAGATCGAAGCCCAGACTTATTCCTTCCCCAAGGCAGATCACAGCGAGGCGTTGGTAGTTGACAGTGCTGTGAATTACAACATGGTGTTTGCTTCCTATGAAGAGCTGGAGATGGAAGGCTATACCGGCGCGCTTGATGCCGTTACTTCTCTTGTGAACGACAGCTTCCTCCTGCCGCTGCTGCGTTCCCAGTACGGTGCTTACAGCGTGATGCACGGCGCATCTGATGATGGTGTGTACATCATTACCTACCGTGATCCTAACGTACAGGAGACATTCGGCGTATACGGACAGATCTCCGAACTGGTAGCCGGCCTGAGCGAGCTCGATCAGGAGACCCTGGATGGCTATATCCTTTCTGCCTATGCATACTATGCCCAGTCGAGCGGTGAGATCAGCGGCGGTATGAGTGCTGTTCTGAACACCCTGGAATGCGAAGAGCAGGAAAAGGTACTGCAGTACATGCGTGAGCTGAAAGGCATTACGGCGGATACAGTTGCGCAGTATGCGGACATGTATGCCAAGCTGGCGGAAAAAGGCATGATCGCCACCGCCGGTGCTGCCTCTACTGTGAACGCGAACGCTGAACTGTACAATGCAGTGCTGAATCCCTTCGGCGTGGAAGACAAGAGTGATTCCAGCCTGCAGGATGTCAATGAGGGAGACTGGTATTACGAAGTAGTACGCTTTGCGTATGAAAACGGCATGATGCAGCCGGTTGCTGAGGACCGTTTCGGCGTGGCGGACGATACGAGCATGGGCGAACTGTGCGGCGTATACTGCGCGATGCTGGGTGTTGCCAATAGTCCGGAAGACTCCATTGCGCTGCTTGCGCAGTATGGTGTCCTGACGCCTGATACGACTGTTGATGAAAAGCTGACCCGCGAAGACCTGATCATCATGAGCTATTACTTCTGCGCGCTGGTCGGCATCGAGCCCGGAGAGAGCACGCTGGGTGAGTATCCGGATGCTGCCGAGGCTGATCCCCAGTTGGCTGGTATCCTTGCCTGGATGCTGGAGAATGGCCTGATGGCTGCGCATGACGGCGAGCTGAAGCTGACCGAGAATGCCAACCGTGCGGATGCTGCACAGCTGCTGGTCACACTCTACAATATCCTCTTCTGATTTTCTTTCCGATAATCCGGAGCCTTCGGCACACCATGCTGCCGAAGGCTTTTTGCTTAATGGCAGGGTATCATGATGTCTCAAGATTTCATGGAAAACCTGAAACAGCATTAGAAGGCATCATGTTCGGACAGGTTTGACAACTGCATTTATTACAGAATATAATGAACTGACTATAGCACTGCGGTGCAACAAGGAGAACACAAATATGAGTAATCGGCATCCCAATCTGCTGTTTATCATGACGGATGATATGGGCGCATGGGCTATGCATTGTGCAGGAAACTGCGACATTCATACGCCGAATCTCGACCGCCTGGCCTCTATGGGCATGCGCATGGAGAATTTGTTCTGCGTATCCCCGGTATGCTCACCCGCACGTCTGAGCGTGTATTCGGGGCAGATTCCTTCCCAGCATGGAGTACATGACTGGCTGTGCAAGGGACACCTGGACAGCAGCGTGTTGTCAGACGACCTGAAATCACATTTTCAGCTTGAGAATCCGCCTTTTGAATATCTGTGGCCGCGGGTGGGCCTGCGTGATGATAAACCGATCCATTATCTGCGCGGGAAGGATGCCTTTACTGACTATCTGGCCGACTCAGGATATGAATGCGGCCTGAGCGGCAAATGGCATATGGGCGACAGTTATACACCGCAGGCCGGATTCAGCTACTGGCACACCACTGCCAACGGCGGTGAGAACTATATGTATCCCATAGTGCTTGAGAACGGCGAAATGGTGATGAAGCATCACTGCTATGTAACGGATTATATTGCGGATAACGCGCTGCGCTTCCTTGATATCCGGAAGAAAGAGAAGCCCTTCTGCCTGTCCGTACACTTTACCGCACCACATTCTCCTTGGGCGCCTGAATGCCATCCGAAGGAATACATGGATCTGTATACCGACTGTGAGTTTGAATCTATCCCGTTCGAGGACATTCATCCGTGGGTGCCGGGCAGGGACGTGCCGTTTGCTGAATGGAAGAAAAAGCCGCATCCCGGCGTTCGCTTCATTCATGCCAATTATGCACCGATCCGCGAGACGTGGTATGAATACTGCCGTGAGAGCCAGCGCGGCTATTATGCGGCGGTAACGGGAATGGACGCGGCAGTTGGCCGTATCCTGGACCGGCTGGAGCATGAGAATCTTCTCGAGAATACACTGATCGTGTTTACCAGCGATAACGGCAGTAATATGGGCCATCATGGAATCGTCGGGAAAGGCAACGGTACCTATCCCATGAACATGTATGATACTTCCGTTAAAGTGCCTGGTATTTTCTGCTGGCCGGGTCATGTGCCGCAGGGCGTTGTGTGCGAGACCATGGTAAGTCACTATGATTTCATGCCCACACTTCTTGAAATGTGCGGCGTGCCCTATGAGCAGCCCGAACGCCTTCCGGGCCGTTCCTTCGCAGCAGTGCTCCGGGGCGAAAGCAATGAGTTCCGTGAGGACGTGGTTGTATATGATGAATACGGCCCAGTACGCATGATCCGCACCCGTGATTGGAAGTATGTACACCGCTATCCGGACGGACCGGACGAACTGTATGATCTGAAGAACGATCCGCAGGAGCATAATAATCTGATCAATGACCCCGCGCAGGCGCAGCGTATCGCCGATATGTCTGCCCGCCTGACCGGATGGTTCGATCGCTATGTCGATCCCGAACTGGACGGCAGCCGCGAAGACGTGCGCGGCGGTGGCCAGGTCGACAGTCATCATTTCGTGTAACGGGAAGAAGGGCACATATGGCTATTTACCTTGCACTGGACGCAGGCGGGACAAAAACAGAGACGATTGTGCATGATGAGACAGGGCATATCCTGCTGCGCAACATCACCAAAGGCTGCAATGCTATGGATATGGGCGTAGAGGAAACAGTGCGCCGTGCCGAGTTCGCGATCCGCGAAGCATCCAGGGAAATTCCGGGAGGCAGGCCTGACAGGGCATACTGCGGCATTGCCTCAGTGGACTATTACGGGAAAACACTGCGTACTGCCCTGACTGAGCGCTTCCCGGACTGGAAGATCCGCTGGGAGGATGACGGCTGGGGCATGATCACTTCCGCCATCGGCGCACGTGACGGCTGCTGCATTGTATGCGGTACGGGAACGAGCCTGTTTGCCAGAGTGAACGGCGGCCTGCATCATATCGGCGGCTGGGGGTATCTCATTGACACCTGGGGAAGCGGATATGTACTGGGCCGTGAAGCGATCCGTGCCGCACTGAGGCAGGCGGACGGACGCGGTCCTGACACAAAGCTTTATAAGCTGGTGTGCGACAAGCTGGGCGCACCGCCTGAGACAAGTATCCCGACGATCTATGCCGGGGGCCGGCCCTTCATTGCTTCGTTCGCCGGGACAGTATTCGCTGCACGCAAGCAGGGTGATAGCGTGGCTGAGGCGATCTTCGAGCAAGGCGCTGAATCATTGGCGGAGTTTACGCATACCGCAGAGCGTTACTTTACGGGTGGGTTTGATGTAGTACTGAGCGGCGGGATCTTTGCCGCATTCCCCGAGTATGCCCAGGCAGTACAGCGCAAGGGTTCTGCTCGCGCCAATATGATCCGGCCCGAAGTACCGCCGGTATGCGGCTGTGCTCTTGAGAACGTGCTGGCTGAGGGGCCTGTTGATGAGAAAGCTTTCCGAGCTGTTTTCATGAAGGATTATATGCAGTTGAAGAAATGATCCTGCCAATACGGAAAAAATACAGGCATGTACGAGTACAGGAAGTCCAGTTTGATTGACAATGAAAGCGTCCCGTGCTATTTTGAACGGGACGTTGCTTTTTGCGGGAGAGAGGCGTTTGCATGACAGAAAACCTGCGCATTACGGCTGAATGTGTATTGCCTGTAGTGCTGCTGATCATGTTGGGAATGCTGATCCGGCGTGTGAAATGGCTGGATCAGAAAGGGATCGATCAGATAGATAAGATTTCGTTCAATCTGCTCATTCCTCTGACAATGTTCAAGAATGTCTATAACAGCGATTTCCGTGCTGCTTATGACGGACGCCTGATCACGATTGCCGTAGCGGTCACTTTGCTTTCGTTCGGCGTAGCATTGCTGCTGGCTTGCCTTAAGGAAAAGGAGGGTGCCCGGCGCGGCTCGCTGGCACAGAGCATTTTCCGCAACAACTGTCTGGTCCTGGGCCTGCCGATCCTGACTGCCATGTATGGTGAAGGTGAACTGACCCGGTATGCACTGATCCTGGCCTTTGTCATTCCGATCAACAATATCCTGGCAGTGGTGATGCTTTCCGTTTTCACCAGCCGTGGTATCAGCATCGGGAAACTGCTTGGGCGGCTTGTGACGAATCCGTATATCCTGTTTATCGGCGCAGGACTCCTGATCAATCTGACCGGCATCCGCCTGCCGCAGCCCGTGGCCAAGTGCGTCAGCGACCTGAGCGCAGCGGCATCGCCGATGGCGCTGATCAGCCTGGGTGCGGTCCTGCGGCTAGGCGCAGTGAAGAGCGATATGAAGACAGTGGTGTATGGCACTGTATCGCGCCTTCTGATTCTGCCACTGATCTTCGTCCCGCTGATGATCGCGCTGGGTATACGCGGGGCACCGCTTGTGGCACTGTATTTTGTTGTAGGGACACCCTGCTCGGTCACATCGTATGTAATGGCCAAGAAGATGGGCGCTGACGGCGAGCTTGCTGCCCATCTCGTGGTGTTTCAGACGGTATTCTCTGTATTGTCGGTCTTTGCAGTGCTGCTCATTCTGGGCACACTGGGTTACACATAAAAATGGGAGGAAAAGAAAATGTCCTGTACAACTGTTCTGGTCGGCAAAAAGGCTTCAAACGACCGCTCTACCATGGTCGCGCGCACTGATGACGGATTTTATGATGCCAAGAAACTGATCGTACTGGATCCGAAGAAGCTGCCCAAGAAGTACACAAGCGTTATTTCGCACGTGGAAATCGAGCTGCCCGATAATCCGCTGCGCTGCACGACGTGCCCCAGTGTGGATACCAAACATGGTATCTGGGCTGCGACCGGAATCAATGAGGCGAATGTAGGCATTACGGCTACTGAGACCATCACCAGCAATCCGCGCGTGCTGTCTGCTGATCCCATGGTCCGATATAAGAAAGCGGAAAAGCGCGGCGAAAAGGATATTCCCGGCGGTATCGGCGAGGAAGACATCGTCATGCTCGTGCTTCCCTATATCCGGACTGCACGTGAGGGCGTTGAGCGCCTGGCGTCACTGCTTGAAAAGTATGGTACATATGAATCAAACGGTATTGCTATCAATGATGTGAATGAAGCCTGGTGGCTGGAGACCATCGGCGGCCATCACTGGATCGCCCGCCGCGTACCAGATGATGCCTGTGTGATCGCGCCTAACCAGTTCGGTATGGACAGTTTTGATTTGAAGGATGCTTTCGGCGCGCAGAAGGAAAACATGTGCTCCAAAGATCTGCGCGAATTCATCGCGGACAACGATCTGGACCTGAACCAGGGCGGCGTTTTCAATCCGCGTGATATCTTTGGTTCGCATACGGATATGGACCATATCTACAATACGCCCCGTGCATGGTTCATGGGCCGTTATCTGACCCCGCGCTCCCATCGCTGGGATGGTCCCGATGCCGAGTTCGGCCCTGAAAGCGATAACATTCCCTGGTGCCTTGTACCTGACCGCAAGGTGGCAGTGGAGGATGTGAAGTACCTGCTGTCCGGTCATTATCAGGGAACGCCTTACGATCCCTACACTAATCAGGATACAGGCAAACGCGGCATTTACCGTTCCATTGGCATTAACCGCACCGGTGTGACCTCGATCTGCCAGATCCGCGGCAATGCCCCTGAAGCTGCGCGCGGTGTCGAATGGATCTGCTTCGGTTCCACGACCTTTGATGCTTTCATGCCCGTGTATACGAATGTGGAAAAGATGCCGAAATATCTGAGTGAAGTAACGCTGGATGTATCGACAGAGAACTTCTATTGGAGCAGCCGCCTGATCGCGGCGCTGGCTGATCATAACTTCTCGACCTGTATCCAGCACATCGAGCGCTATCATAATGCCGTGCTGACAGAAGGACGCAAGCTGCTTCGTGAGTATGATGCCAAGATTGCTGCGGGCGGGGAAGCTTCTCTGCTGGCTGAAGCCAATGAGAAGCTGAGCACGATGGCAAAAGAGCAGACGACTGCTACGCTTAACAAGATAGTGATGGATGCCAG
>JAFZPO010000140.1 GCA_017550305.1 Clostridia bacterium | reverse complement strand
GGGTGAGGCCCTTGGCCAGCAGGCGCAGGTTGTCCGGATGATCGGGATCCATGGCCCAGTAGGTCAGGCTCGTGATCTCGTAGATGCCGCCTGCTTCATAGTACGACATGGTACCGACAATACGCGCTTCGTTTCCGATGTTCAGGATGTCAAGGCCGGCGCCGGTGAAGCCGCGGCCGTAGTACACGCAGATGCCGTACCAACGGGCGGTCTCTTCATCGTACGCTTCGACATAGACGCTGTTGCTGGCGCCTGCGATGATTACACCGTCAAAGGCGACCTTCTTGCCCTCATACAGATCAGGATGCAGTCTCAGCTCCTTGAGCGTTACTTCGAGTGCACTGCCGTAGCTGAAATCGGGATCCTTTTCACCGGACCACAGGCGAAGCTTGCTCTCTTCCGCCAGAGCCAGCGCCTGACTGCACAGATCATGATAACGATTATCTGCACCGGTCATGCGTGCCAGGCCGTTCTGTAGCAGCTCAATGTTCAGATTGCGGTAGGGTTCCGTTTCGGCAGTTTTATACCATACCCAGACCAGATACCGGCTGCCGGTGGAATCGGTGTTCCACTGATCGGTATCCGATTCGATCAGGATGGAAGAGGCTGCGCTGAGCTTCTCCTTGGTAAAGCGTGCAGCCGTTTTGCCCCACGGGTCTACACGGCCGGTGGATTCGGGCGTATTCACACCCAGAAAGCGTGCCTTCAGTACGCCGTCGGCCACCACGTCCTGCGGAACGGCAAAATGCACCGTGTCCCCGTCCACATAGGAGATCACGGTGACCTCCTGCTTCAGGGTCTCCTCAGACTCGGCCGGCTGCGCAGCCAGAGCATAATCCGCCGCCTGCTCAACAGTATCCGCGAGGCAGGGCCAGGCGACACAAAGCAACAGCGACAGAAGGATCAGCGCAACTTTGGTTTTCATCTTGAATTACAGGCTGTACTCGCACTTCGCAACGGCGTCTTCGAAGGCCTTCTGGATCTCAGCATCCACGTCCTTGTCATCGCCGATGGTCAGGCACTTGGTGATCAGACCGGCCACCTCGTCACGGGCAGTGGAGCTGCCGTTGAAGGCGGGGCTGGTGTAGTAGGCGTCTTCCTGTTCAAGGCAGACTTTCGCGCTCAGAGCGGTCACATGATCGCCGCCATCAGCGCTGGCCACGAACTCGGCATAGGTCGCGTTCTGGTTGACGCTCTTGATGACGGGAACATAACCGGAAGCCATGGAGAACTCGGCCTGGAAGTCGATGTCAGTGGTCAGGAACTTGACGAACAGCCAGCTGGCATATTCTTCCTGAACATTGCCCTTCTTGAAGATGCAGACGCTGGGGCCCTGGGAGATGACCTTGCGGTTCTCGGGATCAGCCTGCGGGATGGTGGTGATACCCACTTCGAAGGGGTACTGGCCATCGGCACCCTTGGCGGGACGCTGATAGGAAGCGCCGGCGGAAGAACCGATGCTCATGTAGCTCTTGATCTCACCGGTGGAGGTGAACAGGCCGCTGGTGTACGCACCGTACAGGGTAGCGGTGGTCACATAGTTTTCCTGGTACCACTCACGGAAGCGCTTTACGAAGGCCTGGTTGGTCTCGTTGTTGAAGAGGAAGTGCGGCTCGGTCGCGCTGGTGTAGCCGGACTGCAGCTGCTCGGTCATGGTGATGAACCAGTTGCCTTCGCTGTCATAGCCCAGCGGGATGCTCATGGGATCGATCTCAACGATCTTCTCGCACAGAGCTTCCAGCTCGTCCCAGGTGGTGGGGATTTCGAGGCCGTTGGCTTCAAAGAAGGTCTTGTTGTAGTAGAGAACCTCGGTGGACTTGGAGAAAGGCATGGTGTACATGTGGCCGTCACCGAACTGCAGGCCTTCATTGTAGTAACCTTCAATAAAGTCGGCTTTCTGTTCAGCGGTCAGGCCCATGATCTCGGTGGTGCCGTCAGCGCGGGTGACTTCGGCAGTGCTGTCGATGAACTCATCCAGCGTGCGGACAGCCTTGTACAGGTTGTACAGAGCGACATGGTCCGGATAGCAGTAGGCGATGTTGGCGTCCGTGCCGATGCCGACGCGGGAGAGCTCCGTGGAGATCTGGTCGCGTACATCGTCATAGCTGCCGATGCTGCTATACTTGACGTGGATGTTGGGATACATAGCCTCGAACACGGCAATGTACTTTTCCAGCACGGGGGTCAGGTTGGTGCCCATGGTGTTGTAGAAGGTGATGGTTACCTCCGATCCGTCATAGGCGGGGCCTTCTGCCATGGCGGGAGTCAGAGCAAGCGCCAGGACAAGAACGAGAAGAATGGATACGAGCTTCTTCATGTTGTGTTTTCCTTCCTTTCGGTTTATTGAACAGTGTTTATGTAAATGGCTTGGCCATTTAACCCTTGATACCGCTGCGGCTGACACCGGCCATGATGTACTTGCGCAGGAAGATGAAGACCATGAACAGCGGAGCGGATACGAGCGCGACAGCTGCCATCTGTACCGGATAGTTGACTTCGCCCGAGGTATCCTTGAACGCGTTGCGCAGACCGTTGGTGACCATGCGGTGCGCTTCGTCGTTGGCGACCAGGCGGGGCCAGATGTAGCTGTTCCATGCACCCATCATCTTGAGGATGGTGATGGAGATCAGCGTGGGGAGTGCGAGCGGGACCATGACTTTCCACAGATACTTCCAGTCGCTGGTGCCGTCGACCTTGGCAGCGAGGTACAGTTCATTGGGGATCTGCAGGAAGTTCTGGCGCAGCAGGTAGATATAAAACACACTGACCAGGAAAGGTACGATAAGCGCGGTGAACGTATTGATCCAGCCAAAGCTGCTGACTGTCAGATAGTTTGTGATGGTGAACAGTTCGCCGGGGATCATCATGGTAGCCAGAAGGCCGGCAAAGAGGAGGTTCTTGCCCTTGAACTCAAGCCTGGCAAAAGCAAAGGCCGTGATGATGGTCACTACCAGGGAGAGCAGCGTGGATACGATGCCGACATATGCCGTGTTCAGGAACAGGCGGCCGAGGCTTGCGGTCGTGAATGCATCCCTGTAGTTGCTCAGCAGCAGTGTCTGCGGCCAGAAGGTGGGCTTGCTCAGACGGTACTCGGTCAGGGACTTGAGCGAGGAGATGACCATCCAGTAGAAGGGGAAGAGGACGATGAGCGCCATTATGCAGAGGAAGATATAAATACCTACTGTACCGATCGCGTGGCCGGCCGTCTGCTTGTTGGTGGTCCGCTTGAGATCTCTGGACTGCATGACCTTTATGGTTTGCTGGGACATATGCATCCTCCTCTCAGTAATGGACACGCTTCTTGCTGACCTGAAGATTGATCAGGGTCACGACAAGAATGATGGCAAACAGGATCAGCGCAGCTGCACTGGCACGTCCCTGATGGTGCTGTTCCAGCGCTTCATAGATGAATCCGACCATGGTGTTCAGACGTCCGGGGGCATGTGCAGGCCCGAGCGATTCGCCGAATATACCTACAATACTGGTGTATTCCTTGAAGCCGCCGATAAAGCCGGTGATCACGACATAGGCGATCATGGGGGAGAGCAGCGGCACGGTAATGCGCCAGAGCACGCGCCAGCGGGGCGTGGAGTCGACCTTGGCAGCCTCATAGTACTGCTTGTTGATGCTCTGCAGGCCGCCCAGCAGGATGAGGATCTTGAAGGGCAGTGCGTTCCACACGATGTAGACGATGAGCACGAACATGTTCGCCCAGTAGGACGAGCCGTTGTTGATCCAGTTGACGTAATTGCCGCCGAAGAACTGGATGACATTGTTGATGATGCCGACCGTCTGGATCAGCGGGCGGCGCGTGCCAACGCTGCCGACGATGTTGAACATCGCGGCGAACACCATGCCGATGGCAATGCTGTTGGTCACGTAGGGCAGGAAGAAGATCGTCTGCAGCGTGCGGCGCAGGGGCTTGATGGCGTTGAGCGCCACAGCGACCAGCAGCGCCAGCAGCGTCGAGACGGGCACCGTGATCACGCACAACAGCACGGTGTTCTTAAGACAGATCAGGAAGTCCTGATACTGGGCAACCTTCACAAAGTTGCCGAGGCTTACACGGAAACTGGTCTCACCGCCCGAGGCGATAGCAATGCTGTAATCCTCCAGAAAGGCCATGCGTACGGTATTGATGATAGGCCAGACGGTGAAGATCAGCAGCAGCACGATGGCCGGGGCAAGATACAGCCATGCTTTCCACTGTTGTTTGCTTTCTACCATATCACTTCACCTCACAGCGGAGTCGTTCTTCGTTGTCCTTGCTGAAAATGAAGATCTTGTGGGGCTTGATGGTATAGCGGACGCTCTCGGTGCCCAGGTCGAAGCGGTTATCGGCATTGATGATGGAACGGACCAGCGGGTTGGCAGAAGCGGGATGCGTGGATACCACGCTGACGTCGCGGCCCATGACCTCCACGTTGACGGGCTTGCAGACGAGCGGTCCGTTTTCATCCAGCACGAAGCCTTCGGGACGGATGCCGACGGAGACTTCCTGGTCAGCAACGCCGCTGATCTTCAGGACCGCATCCTCACCGACATAGAGCGTGCCATCCTTCACGCGACCGTCGAAGACATTAATGGGCGGCGTGCCCAGGAACTTGGCGACGAACAGGTTGGCCGGATCATCGTACACATCCTGCGGCTGGCCGATCTGCTGGACTACGCCTGCCTTCATGACGACAATCATGTCGGAGATGCTCATGGCTTCTTCCTGGTCGTGCGTGACAAATACCGTCGTGATGCCGGTCTCCTTCTGGATGCGGCGGATCTCCTCGCGTGTCTGCAGGCGCAGTCGGGCGTCCAGATTGGAAAGCGGCTCGTCGAGCAGCAGCACGCGGGGCATCTTCACCAGCGCGCGGGCGATGG
>JAFZPO010000139.1 GCA_017550305.1 Clostridia bacterium | reverse complement strand
TACAACATGGTGATCATGCGTACATTCTTCCAGAACATCCCGGAAGAGATCTACGAATCCGCCAACCTGGACGGCGCCAATGACATGCAGACGTTCCTGGCGATCATTATGCCCATCTCAAAGCCGGTGGTAGCGAGCATGGTCCTCTTCTATGCGGTAGGTAAATGGAACGAATTCATGCCTGCCTTGCTGTACATGGACAATAAAGCGGACTTCCCCATGCAGATGATCCTGCGTAATATCGTTCTTTCCTCTCAGGCTACCGATACTTCCACCGATTCCGCGCTGGTGGGGCAGAGCCTGAAGTACGCTGCCATATTCATTACCATCGCGCCTATCCTGGCCGTATATCCCTTCCTGCAGAGATTCTTTACCAAGGGTATCATGGTCGGATCCCTGAAGGGATGATACGCTCTGCCTTATGTTTCTGATCGCGTCCTTTGCTTTTTTCGGGAAAAGCGGAGGAGCGAAGAAAATAGTCTCTCATTTCTCTAAAGAAAAGAAAGGAAGTAACCATCATGAAGCGCTTACTGGCCTTGGTCCTTGTTGCCCTGATGACGATTTCCCTGCTGCCCGCCATGTCTCTGGCGGAAGCTCCGCTGGAAATCAAACTGGCACTCTCCGAGAATACGTTGCAGCCCATCCTGCAGGACACTGCGAACCTCAAGTTCATTGAGGAGAAGTTCAACATTCACATCACCCTGCAGCCCATTCCTTCCAGCGACTACAGCCAGAAGGTGGCCTCGTTCTTCTCCACCAACTCTCTGCCTGATCTGATCGCCGGCGTTTCCCTGTCTACCTTCCAGGGTATTGAAGACATTGATGAGATGCTCGTTGACCTGTATGACTACAGGGAGCAGCTGCCCACCTATCTGGGCCTGATCGAAGCCGATAACCGCATTAACGCTACCCGTACCTATGAGACCATCGATGAGGACGGCAAAAAGCACCTCTATCTGATGCGTGACCTGGAGTACAACCGCATTGACATAGCTCCCATCGGCCAGATCCGCGCGGATCTGCTGGAAGAGCAGGATATCCCGATGCCCACCACTTGGGCGGAACTGTATGATGCGATGCTGAAGATCAAGGCAAAGCATCCCGATGTATACTTCTTCGGCAGCCGTGCCGGCACCACCCGCCTGATCGGCGCTCTGGCCTATCCCATGGGCTCCGGCGGCTTCGGCACCTTTGACGGCGACCGCGGTATGTACTACGAAAAGGATCTGGACAAGTGGATCTATGGTCCCGTTCAGCCCGCTTTCAAGGATGTCATCCAGTATCTGGCCAACGCCTGGAAAGACGGCCTGATCGATCCCGACTATCAGACCTCTACCCGTGACGAACTCTGGCAGAAGATCACAACCGGCAAGGTCGTGTACTTCAAGGACAACAACTCCTTCCTGGCCCGCGTGTTCCAGCCCGCTTTCGATCAGGCTGGTGATGGCTGGAAGATGGTGATCGTGCCCCCGCTCGCCAATGACCATACCTCCACCCGTGAACTGCGCTACGAACTCGACTGGTCCGACGGTATCGTGATCTCCAAGAACTGCCCCGAAGTGGAGCGCGTGCTCGAGATGCTTGACTGGTGCTTCACCGAAGAAGGCGTGAAGGTCATGAACTTCGGTATCGAAGGCGAGACCTACTACATCGACGAGGAAGGCCATCCGATGGTAGTCGACTCCATCATGGAGCAGACCAAGGACGCTGTTGACCAGTTCAACGCCATTCAGTCCATCCTGGGCGTCGGCTGCTGGTGCTGGACTCCCTACATCGATGAGGGCACCTACCTGCAGACCTCCGGTAAGCTGTTCATCGACCTGGGCGAAGAGATCCGCGGCTACACCGAAGCCGGCCTGATCGACTTCAAGCCTCTGGTACCCGCTTTCACCACGGAAGAGAATGAAAAGATCGCCGAACTGGAGCTCCGTCTGGACACCATCTTCGACAGCCAGATTGACCGCTTCATCCACGGCGAGCGCAGCATGGACGAGTGGGATGCCTTCGTTGCTGAACTCAACAACGCCGGCGTTGCCCAGCTCGAAGAGATCTTCAACACTGCTTTCAAGCGTTAATCTGAATCACAGGATCCCAATGGGGGAGAGCGCAATCCCGAGTGCGCTCTCCCTTTTCAAAAATGACCGCTGAAAAAAAGGAGCCGCCGAGAAAAACGGCGGATCAAAGGAATGCTTCAACTGAGAACACATCAGCTGATTATCAGCGTGAAAAAAACACTGGCACACCATGCTTCCACGGTGCTTCCCCTGAAAAACGGCCATGTCCTGACCGCATGGTTCGGCGGCAGCCGGGAGAGCAATAATGATGTCTCCATCTGGCTTGCGGAAAAGGATGAAAAGGGCTTCGGGGAAGCGCGCTGCGTAGCGTCTACCATGGAACCGCATTGGAATCCCGTGCTGTTCGAAGCGAAAGACGGACGGATCCTTCTGTTTTACAAGGTGGGCTATCCCATTCCGGACTGGCGTACCTATGTCATCGAATCCAAAGACCTGGGCAAGACCTGGTCTGAGCCACGGGAAATGATTCCCGGCGATGATTCGGGAGGCCGCGGCCCGGTCCGCAACAAGCCGATCGTTCTGAAGAGCGGACGCGTGCTCGCGCCCGCGTCTGTTGAGCGCGGCCTGTGGCGGTGCTTTATCGATTATTCCGATGATGACTGTGTCACCTGGCATCGCAGTAACCTGATCGAAGCGAAGGGGACTGCCTGGCTGGAAGAGGGCTTTATTGCCTGGCAGAAGAAGATCCAGGAAGCCAGAGCCCGCGGCGAGGCCTTTGACTTAAGTCAGGTGCCTGTGGAGTACCTGCACGGGCGCGGTATCATACAGCCGACCCTGTGGGAGGATGAGAAGGGTGTCCACGCACTCATGCGCAGCGGCGAAGGTGCCATTTACCGCAGTGATTCGACCGATGACGGTGTTACCTGGTGCGAAGCCTATCCCATTAATATGCCCAACAATAACAGTGGCATCGATCTGACGCAGCTGGAAAACGGCGTCCTGCTTCTGGTATATAATCCGAATACTGAAAACTTTGGCATCCGGTATCCTATCTCGATCGCGGCATCGCGTGACGGCGGTGTTACCTGGGAGCGGATCTGTGACCTGGAAGCGGAACCGGGAGAGTTCTCATATCCCGCTATCGTGTCCAAGGGCAGCCATGTCTGGCTCACCTATACGCACAAACGCGAGAATATCGCTTACTGGGAGTTTGACTGGATCGACTGAATAATAGGTTGTTTATAGAAAGATAATATAAAGTGCCCCCTATTGCATGCGGTGATTCCTGTTCCCGTTTCAGGTATACGGGCTGGCTCACACCGCTGCAAAGCCGGGGGCACTCTGTATTTTCTTGCCGCGAAGAGGATGCTATTTCAGCTTTTTAAGCGCTGCTTCGAATGCGTCCGCGATGCACTGCGCGCATGCGGGGCCGACGGAATTGGTCTCCTCGTAATGATCCTCGCCGAGGGAATCCCTGATGCGCTCGATGTAAGGCGCTTTCTGATTGACCAGGAAATCGGATGGCGGAACGATATAGCCGAGCTCATCGTTGCACAGGCCGACAACGACCACCTGTTCAATGCCGTTCTCCGCGGCGATCTGATCGAGCGGGCGCGGATTCATGCCGTCAGGGTTCATGCGGCCGGTTTCTCCGCCCAGTACCAGTTCAGGAAAGATCTCACCGGGAATGAGGGCAACAGCGAGATCGCCCAGCATCAGGACGGCAAGCTCTGTTTCAACACCGTGGCCGGTCACACTGTCAGCTTTTACGGCTTTGGTGCCGAGAATGCCCAGCATTTTGTACAGAGCGAAGACCGGGTTGTCCAGCGGGACAGTGAATATGGTCCTGCTGAACTGCAACAAGGGTTTCAGTTCACGTTCGTTCTCGGGCGTGATGGAACTTGCGTACTCGATAAGCTTTCTTGCAGTGATCTCAAGATTCTCCACTGCCTGCCTGCTCGTATCGTTTACAAAAGCCTTGGTCATGATGAGCCCGCCGGCCGGGCCGGAGCAGAACATGGTGTTGTCACCGGTCAGCTCTGTCATGCCGTCGCAGAGGTGTCCCGGGAAATCACGGCTGACCAGCGTGTTATTACCGCGCAGGGATTCGGCGTGCGCGCCATAGAAGTAGATGCGGGTGCCTGCGGAGCCGTCATCTGCTTTAAAGCGCAGCTGATAAAGGTTCGGGTCATAGACATAAGGATAACGGGAATCGCGGTACATATCTTCCGTTACTGTATACCCGAAGAAAAGCCTGCCTTCGTGTGGATTTGCCGCTGCTTCACGTCCGGCTTCGGCAGCTGCTGCGATAAGGTTTTTCATATATGCGCTGTTTTTGCCGTCGACCCCGACCGGGCCCCACAGCCCCAGGGTATCCGGGCCGGCGTGGGTATGCGTTGCAAAAACGTTGATCGCGATACAGCCTGGGATATCGCCAATGGCTGACCGGATCTCACCGACCGTACCGCTGTCGAGCGCAATGCAGTCGATCCCGATCAGCAGGACGCCGCCTTTGCCCGCATCAAGCCAGACAGCACGAGCTTCGCAGAGATCCAATACACCAGTGATCTCCCAGGCACTGTTGTAGCCTGAAATGTAGAGGAGATCAGAGGTGTTTTCGGGCAGCGCGATCTGCCTGCGGGCAAAGCCGACACTCCAGCAGGACGCGGATCCCTGTGCGGATGCACCGGAAGCGATCCCGCACAGCAGCGCGGCAGATATGAAGAAAGCCAGGACACGCTTCCAGTTGATCATCTAGATCATGACTCCTTACAGAAGATAGAACATGGTAGGCAGGACGGATCGAATCAGGGAGCCGAAGCCGATGTCATTAATGATTGTGAACCACAGCGCAAGCAGGGTCAGCGGTAGGAGCAAAAGACACGGGACCAGAACGATGACGAAAAGCCTTACCGGTCTGCGCTCAGCTGCCCAGGCAATGAGCGCACCCAATACCGCACCGGACAGCAGAAAAGGCAGCCATGGAGAAATGATAACGGCGGGCTTCAGCTGGGCAAGGATCTGCGTCCCCTGGGTGAGCGTTTCTTTATCCAGAGATGCGAGGGAGCCGGCCCATCCGAAGATCCCGGAAAGGTTCCTGACAAGCAAGCGGGAAAGCACAATGATCAGTGCAGCATAAGCAGTACCGATGAATGAGCCCCGCAGGTATTTCAGGTATATCTTCATGACTCCTCCGGATGAAGTATATTCGTGCGTTGTAGGGTCATTATAGCAACGCGAAAATGCAGTGTCAATTTCCAGACAGACCCTGGCAAGGCAATGCTTTCGGACGCCTTCGGGCAGGCCTGGCAAGACTGTACCTGTCTGTTTGTCAGAAAGACTAACTATTAAAAGTCAAGTCTCTGAGAGGAGGAAATCGGAGAAAACTTTGTAACCCACCGCCGCTTTTGACAAACAGCATTCAAGTGCTGGAATTGGTCGAGCGAGGGTGATAAAGGGTACAATACGAGGAAATCAGAAAAATTGAAATCCGGCTGGTTTTGACCCAAATAAGATCGCATCGTTTTGGCCGAAGGCGATCTTGCGGCTTGTGAGGATAATGCGCGCAGACGAAAGGCCGTTATTTTTCGAGCAGGTCCTCAATGGTGCAGCCGAGCACTTTGGAGATACGGTATAGCGATTCGGCGCTGGCTTTGCTGATATCCTTATTCCGCTGTTCATACATCTGGATGGAGCGGAGAGATACACCTGAGCGTTTCGCAAGTTCGGCTTGTGTGCAGCCGAAGAAGGTGCGGATCCGTTTCAGATTTGTATCCTTAAAGTGCTCTCTTATTCTTTCGTCAGCAATGTCTGCAAATTTGGTGATGTCCGCTTCGTGGAGCATATGATACATATTCTGCAGATCTTCAAAAGAGAGAACCTGAAATATCTCGCTGAAACTTCTGCCTGAAAGCCATTGGTAATAACAGACTGCCCAGCCGATCCAATATTCCCTTGACCGTTCAAAACGTTTCTCAGGCATTGCTTCAGGCTGCTTGCCGGTTGTTTCAATAATGACCTCCGCAGCGATCTCAATTCCGCTTTTTCCTGCAAGAATGGCCGGCTCGCCATTTTCCAATCGTTTGCTGACTGAACTTGCGGTAAAGAGTTTAATGAAGTTTTCCCCGGGAATACTGCAGGCGTTGATGGCGTAATCGAAGGCATCGCCAAGTGCCGACTGCGATTTATTCAGATAGATTTCTTGGTATGCGCGGATCGTCATTTGTGATGCCCCTTCTCATGATGTCCAGAATATATAGACCGTCGTCTTCTTCTTCCTGGATGCCGAGGTATGTTTGACTGGCTTCATCATTTCTGGCTTTACGGAGGACATAGAACTCATCCTTCCGGGCGACCTCAAATCCCTCGAATCGTATTTTTGAGAATGCAAACTGAGATTTCAGGACGATCTGTTCTCCCAGTTTTCCAAGGCGCATGGCACGTGATAATTGTTCTACAGTGATCGTATTGCTCAGGAAAGCCTCTGCGAAATCAAAATAGGAGTCGTCAGCCCTGTAACCGACGATCAGGTCAAATGCATTCACGTTGATCCCAAAGTGCTCGGTCAGATACTGTTTTGCCCTTCTCACAATTGGAGTCCTGATGCTGAAGAGTCGGTGTTCAACGAGAACAGCCATCCAATTGAGGATCGTGTAATCTGGGCTGTTCAGGTTCAGTATATTCAAATACTCTGTTTCCAATGTATAACGGTTGGAAAAACCATCGCGCAACGAAGATACTGCCCATTCCTTTGCCAGGGCGTTGCTTTCGGTGCAGTAAAAACCCAGGCCAAAATCGTTGTTCTTTCTACCCAGACCAAAGGTCGGAACTTCCACGACTTGTTTTGACCCGTGGTAAATGGTAATCAGTTTGTCCATTGCCCAACCCTCCAATTCCTCTAAATTATATCACTGTAGTGATACTTAATCAAGCAGATGATAAGAAAAATATCACCTGGGTGATACAACTGGAATTGGCGGATATCCTGCGATTCTTTCCGATCTGAGATGCAGCTTTCTCGCATCCACAAAAGTGAGTATCTCACATTGGCAGGAAGCGATATTCTTATACCATAGATCTGAAGCTCATACTGCCCGGGGAGTTCTGCGAACTGGTGTCCTTTCTTGAAAAACAGCGTATGGTATGCTATCATGGCATCAGGCAAGAACAAATAACCAGACCTATATTATCTCCGCTGTACATGCGGAGCACGTGAATAAGGAGGCTATATCCTATGGCGATCAGAGAGATCCAGTTCCCATCCGCAAACGGACGCGATACAGTGAAGGCATGGAGTTATTCCCCGCTGGGGCAGCCGAGAGCCATCATCCAGCTGATTCATGGTTACGGGGAGCATTCCCGCCGCTACCTGCATATGATCAACGCCTTCCTGCAGGCCGGCTTTGCAGTATTTGCCGATGACCATATCGGCCACGGCAAGACCGGTGTGGACAGCGGCACGCTGGGCGATCCGCATTCCGGTGGGTATGAAACATACCTCAAGGATGAAAAGTCCCTGCACGACATAGCAGTAAAAACGTATCCGGACCTGCCGTATTGCATATTCGGCCATAGCTGGGGCAGCATGCTGGCCCGGGGCTACGCGGCATTGTATGGCGAAGATATCAAGGCTGTCATGCTCTGCGGCGTCTGCAGTCAGATGAAAGGCTGCGACCTGAGCATGAATGATCCTGAGTTCCGCAAAGCCTACCTGGCCGATCCTTCCCAGCCCGTAGGCGACTGGTTTGGTAAGGTGTTTTTCGGCATGACGGACCGCGTGGAGAATCCGAACAGCGCCGCCGATTGGATCGCCAGCGATCCTCGCATCGTTGCTGACCATGCAGCGGATCCCTTCAACTGCTTTGATACCACGCTGGAGCTGCTGTATGACCTGGTAGCGCTGTATGCTTTTATAGATAACAAGGAGTGGGCGGAAAAAGTTCCTTCCCGGATCCCGTTCTATCTGATCGCCGGGGATCAGGACCCCTGCGGGAATTACGGTGAAGGCCTGTATCACGTGGCCAACCTGCTGGCTGAGAGCGGCAATAAGGTACGCGTAAAGGCCTATTCCGGTTACCGGCATGAGATCCATAACGAGATCGCCCTGCGCGAAGAAGTGGAGGCCGGGCTGATCCGGTTCATGGACGACGTGCTGAAAGCATAAGCATGCTGCCGCGTTTCCTTCGTTCCCGCGTATAAGCGGATGCCGGCATCAGCCGCCCGGCTGCGGCGGTGGCAGAAATGCATCAGGAGAGGCAACTGACATGGATTTCATTTTCGACATTCTCTGCGGGATCGGTGAATTCTTTCTTTACCTTTTCATGGGCAAAAAAAGCAAAAATCGTGGCAGAAAAAACGACAAAGACACATGAGAAGATCCCAGCCGCCCGGTAACAAAACGACAGAGGAGGACATCGCATGGCTTTTTTACAGATCCAGTTTTTCTCAGCGGCATTGAATGTCGCGTCTACCGTTAATGTGATCCTGCCGGAAGCCAACCAGGGGATCGGGCTGAAAGCAAGCACGAAGAAGAAAGCGCCCAAAGTGCTCTATCTGCTGCACGGCTACAGTGATGATCATTCGATCTGGATGCGCAGGACCAGTGTGGAACGCTATGCTGCGCAGTATAACCTTGCGGTAATCATGCCTGCGGTGAACCACAGCTTCTACTGTAACGAGGCGAACGGGGAGCGTTACTGGGATTATGTCAGCGAGGAACTGCCCGAGACGATGCACCGTTTCCTGCGTCTCAGCAAGAGACCCGAGGACACCTATGTAGCCGGCCTCAGCATGGGCGGCTACGGCGCGATGCGCCTGGCCCTGACCTATCCGGAACGCTTCGCTGCCGCGGCAAGCTTCAGTGGCGCGGTCGATATGGTGCGTCTTGCTGCAGGGCGTGCGAAAGAGCGGGATGCCACCTGGCAGCGCATCTTCGGGGATCCGGAGAAGGCTGCGGGCACGGAAGTCGATACGATGTACCTGATGAAGAAGAACGCTTCCGCGCCAAAGAAGCCGTGGCTCTATGTCAGCTGTGGCACGGCGGATTTCCTTTATGGCCAGCACCAGTTATTCGTGCCCGCGCTGCGCGAAAACGGTTGGGAAGTAAAGAGCCATGAAAAGCCGGACGCAGTGCATGAATGGGGCTTCTGGGACGAGGAGATCAGGCGGTTCATCGACATGATCGGAAAGTAAAATAATGCTTCCCGCATAAGAGCGAAAAAGCTCTTGTGCGGGAAGTGGGTTTGGATGAAACCCTGCAGCACGGCACTGTTTTGTTGCTGTTGCTGCTTTTGTGTATGCTTGTCCGGCTCATAACGAATCGAAACAAGAACAATCCTTGCAGATATACAGAAATTCGTGTAAAATTTCTTTATCTTATAGGAGGAGGTAGTATACATGCCTACCATTCGGTCCAGTGCGGACTTACGTAACAGCTATAATGAAATCTCCGCATTTTGTCATAAGTATGGCGAGCCGGTTTTTATCACGAAGAACGGCAAAGGAGATCTTGCTGTTATGAGTATAGAAGCTTATGAACAACTGCTTGGACGTTTTGAGCTGTAT
>JAFZPO010000138.1 GCA_017550305.1 Clostridia bacterium | reverse complement strand
TGTGATCGTGCCATTCATTACGATCATTACCAGGGAGGATTATCTTGTGTCATCTTCCGTTTTGGGCAGACTCTATGCGCTGTCCGGGGCCTCTTCTCCAGACCGATTTGCTCTGATCTGCATCTTCGTCCTGATCGGGATCTATCTGCTGAAAGCTGTCTATCTGTATTTCGAGTACAGCCTGCAGGCGAGATTTATCAGCGGCTGCAAGAAAGAAACGCAGGGCCGTCTGATCCGCTCACTTCTTTCCCGTCCCTATGCGTTCTTTCTGGATAAGAACAGCGCGGAGATCCAGAAAGTTCTGGTCACGGATCTGAATAAGGTCTTTCAGGTCCAGCAGCTTCTGCTGCTGATGTTCACGGAACTGATCATCTCGATCCTGGTGATGATCGCTCTGTTTTTCATTGACCCCGTCATGAGCCTCTGTGTGCTGCTGATCGTCGCTGCAACAGTCGTCTGGATCGGCCTTCGGCTTCGCCCGAAGCTCCACGATGCAGGCGATGTCGTGATCCGCAGTGAGAAAAAACGCAGCCGGTGGATCAGTCAGGGCCTGGCCGGCATCAAGGAAGTCAAGCACCTGCATGCGGAAGATTATATAGCAGAACAGGTCTGCAGCACGGAAGGAGATATCTGCCGGGGTGAACAGGTGCAGAGAAAACTGAACAACGTGCCCAGAGTCTTGATCGAAGCCGTCTGTGTCTGCGGGATGCTGCTCGTACTTGCCGTCATGATGCTGTCCGGTCGAACGTTGTCTTCGCTCCTGCCGGCAGTCAGTGCGTTCGCCATGGCTGCGGTCAAACTTCTTCCCGGTGCAAACAGGGTTACGACAGCGGCGGCGGCAGCCGTTTATAATCTGCCTGCGTTGGAACATGTGACAGACATCCTGAAAGAGGAGGGTCATGGCGCCGTGGAAGCGGCAGTTCATGGCTATACAGTTCTGCCGGGAGAGGAAAGCGATGGTGATGATGTAGTCTTTTCTCACGTGACGTATGGTTATCCGGGAAATGGAATCAATGTCCTGGATGATGTCTCTTTGCGCATCCGGCATGGCGAAATGATCGGGATCATCGGTGCCTCAGGAGCAGGGAAAACCACATTTGCGGATTTGATGATGGGTTTGCTTCTTCCGCACAGCGGGGAAGTTGCCGTTTATGGGAGCATCGGATACATTCCGCAGGATCTTTTCATGCTGGATGATACGGTCCGTGCGAATGTGGCATTCGGTGTGCCTGCGGAAGACGTCAGCGACGAAAAGGTCTGGCACTGTCTGGAAGAAGCGCAGCTGGCGGATCATCTGCGCGGGATCGGCAGCGGTCTGGAGACAGAAGTGGGTGAACGCGGTATTCGTCTATCCGGAGGACAGGTCCAGCGTCTCGGTATCGCCCGGGCACTCTATCGCAACCCGGATATTCTGGTGTTCGATGAGGCGACATCTTCCCTGGACCCGGAAACAGAAGCTGCCGTGATCGAGGCGGTCAACGGTATGCATGGATCTCGGACGATCGTGATCATCTCTCACAAGTCGGGGATCCTATCCGATTGTGACCGTATCTTCCGAGTGACAGACGGGAAACTGATTCTTGACGAACAGAAGGAATTGGAGAAGTAAAATGGAAATCAACGATCAGGACATACTGCTGCTCCGGCTCCTGTTTTCCAAAGAACCTTATACAGAAGAACAGTTGGCTTTTCTTCTGCATGGCCTGGATCTCAATCAGGAAAAGACGGAACACCTTCTGCTGCTTGCATCTCTGGGAAACCGAGGAAGCTGGCGCTTTTTCCCGGATGCGGTAAAGGCCCGTGCGGAAGGCGTTTATCGGGCTGCTCGCGTTCGCAATATCTATGGCGTTCCAAGACTGAAGGAGCAACTGAGGCTCCTGGATGAAGCGGGGATCTCCGTGATGTTCCTCAAAGGTATGGCGATGCGCTGTCACTATGCTCCTGGCGCGGCAAGAGAGATGTCGGATTTTGATCTGGCAGTACCGGAGAACAGGTACGCGGAGGCAAAGGAGATCCTGCTCCGTGAAAACGGAACAGGTATCGGAAGTGTTTCCCCCTATGCGGTAACGATCGAGAGCCCACAAAAGAACATCGATCTTCACAGGTGGGTCTTTAAGCGCGGAGGGCTGTCATCATCTTTCGTCTGGGAGCATGCGCTTTCGATCGATTTCCAGGGGATGAAGATCTTTGTTCCCGACCCACAGGATATGCTGATCCATCTTGCCGACAGCAAGGCCCGGGACCTTGTACAGGCCAGCCATCCGGAGCGAAAACTGATGTGGATCTCCGATCTTCGAATAATCATAGAAGGTATGGGTGCCTTGAATTGGGCGGAGATCGCGGAAAGGGCGGAACGATACGGGTCATCGTATTATCTGCGGACTGTACTGCCCGTTTTTTCACAGGTGTTCCCGGAATTTCTGTCTGAAACGGATCTTAATAAGTATTTTTCTAAAGACCAGAAAGACCATATCCGTTCGACGGAGCTTGACCTCTATAGAAAAGCATTTCTAAAATACAGCAGTTATGTTGAACGGCACGGCGTGAAAGATTATTCCTTTGCGCGTACCTGCCGGGCGGTGAGCCACGCCTGGGCCAGCTACAGGTTGTATCTGGGACCGGAATTCAGAGAAGAGGGTCTGCTGTCGAATTTCTATCAATTTCTCTGCCTTACCTGTCAGGCAGACAGTTTACGGTCGCTGGTACGGCAATATTTTGACAGGCGTTCCTGAAACGGGAGGACGTATGTTTGTTTTTAATGAGAACAGAGTGTATGCGGATGACGCTGACGGACAGTTCGTCATCCTGAATTATGTGACCGGAGAATATTACGCGTTCGACAAGGCTTCTTCTGCGGTCCTCCGCGCGCTGACATCCGGCTGCAGCAGCGAATCGGTGATCCGGGAACTGCAGAAACTGTACGGAGAG
>JAFZPO010000137.1 GCA_017550305.1 Clostridia bacterium | reverse complement strand
TGTGATCGTGCCATTCATTACGATCATTACCAGGGAGGATTATCTTGTGTCATCTTCCGTTTTGGGCAGACTCTATGCGCTGTCCGGGGCCTCTTCTCCAGACCGATTTGCTCTGATCTGCATCTTCGTCCTGATCGGGATTTACCTGCTGAAAGCAGTCTATCTGTATTTTGAATACAGCATGCAAGCCGAATTTATCAGCAGCTGTAAAAAAGATACGCAGGGCCGTTTGATCCGCGCGCTTCTTTCCCGGGATTACTCCTTTTTTTTAGATAAGAATTCTGCGGAGATCCAAAAGGTCTTGGTGACAGACCTGAACAAAGTCTTTCAGGTCCAGCAGCTGCTACTGCTCATGTTTACAGAACTGATCGTCTCGATCCTGCTGCTGATCACACTGTTTTTTATCGATCCGGTCATGAGTCTTTGTGTTCTGCTGATCGTTTCCGCAACCGTCGCATGGATCGGTCTTCGGCTGCGTCCCAGGCTCCATGCTGCAGGCGATATCGTGATCCGCAGTGAGAAAAAGCGCAGCCGGTGGATCAGCCAGGGGCTGGCGGGTATCAGAGAAGTCAAGCATCTTCAGGCAGAAGATTTTATAGCAGAACAGGTCTGCAGTACGGAAGAAGATATCTGCAAGGGGGAACAGGTGCAGAGAAAACTGTACAACGTGCCCAGAGTCTTGATCGAAGCGGTCTGTGTCTGCGGGATGCTTCTCGTACTTGCCGCTATGATGCTGTCCGGCCGGACACTGTCTTCGCTGCTGCCGGCAGTCAGTGCTTTCGCTATGGCGGCGGTCAAACTTCTTCCCGGTGCAAACAGAGTCTCAACTGCAGCGGCGGCAGCCGTTTACAATCAACCTGCGCTGGAACATGTGGCAGATATCCTGAAAGAGGAGGGTCATGATGCTGCAGAAGCGGCAGTTCAGGGCTATGCAGTTCAGCCGGGAGAGGAAAGCGATGGCGATGACGTGGTCTTTTCCCACGTGACATATGGTTATCCGGGAAGCGGAAGCAATGTGCTGGACGATGTTTCTCTTCGCATCCGGCATGGCGAGATGCTGGGGATCATCGGCGCCTCAGGAGCAGGGAAGACCACATTTGCGGATTTGATGATGGGGCTGCTTCTCCCGCACAGTGGGAAAGTTGCCGTCTACGGCCGCATCGGATATATCCCGCAAGATCTATTTATGCTGGATGATACGGTCCGTGCAAATGTTGCTTTTGGCGTACCGGCAAAAGAAATCAGCGACGGAAAAGTCTGGCGTTGTCTGGAGGAGGCGCAGTTGGCGGGTCATTTGCGCGAGATCAGTACCGGACTGGAGACCGAGGTCGGGGAACGCGGCGTCCGTCTGTCCGGGGGGCAGATCCAGCGGATCGGCATCGCTCGGGCACTCTACCGCGATCCGGATATCTTGGTATTTGACGAAGCGACTTCCGCGCTGGATCCGGAGACGGAGGCAGCTGTCATCGAGGCGGTCAACAGTATGCGCGGATCGCGGACTATCGTAATCATTTCTCATAAGTCGGGGGTTCTGTCCGACTGCGATCGTATCTTCCGGGTGACAGACGGAAAACTGATTCTTGATGAGCAGAAGGAGCAGGAGAATTAGAATGGAAATCAATGATCAGGATATATTGCTGCTCCGGCTGTTGTTTTCTCAAGAACCATATACAGAAGAGCAACTGAATTATCTTCTGGAAGGTCTGGATCTTGATCAGGAGAAGACGGAACATCTCCTGCTGTTTGCATTTCTTGGAAATCGCGGGAACTGGCGGTTTTTCCCGGGTCCGGTAAAAGCCCGCACGGAAGGCGTTTACCGTGCTGCCCGTGTACGCAACATCTATGGCGTTCCCCGTCTGAAGGAGCAGCTGCGGCTTTTGAATGAGGCGGGGATCCCCGTGATGTTTCTTAAAGGCATGGCGATGCGCTGTCACTATGCTCCCGGTGCGGCGAGGGAGATGTCGGATTTTGATCTGGCGGTACCGGAAAACAGGTTCACGGAAGCGAAGGAGATCCTGCTTCATGAAGATGAGACGGGTATTGGAAGCGTTTCCCCCTATGCGGTAACCATCGAGAGTCCACAGAAGAACATCGACCTTCACCGGTGGATATTCAAGCGAGGGGGAAAACCGTCGTCCTTCGTTTGGGAACATGCGATTCCAATCGATTTTCAGGGGATGCAAGTCTTTGTTCCCGACCCGCAGGATATGCTGATCCATCTTGCCGACAGCAAGGCGCGGGATCTCGTGCAGGCTAGCCATCTGGGACGGAAACTTATGTGGATCTTTGATCTTCGAATGATCATCGAAGGCATGGGTACAGTGAATTGGGCGGAGATCACGGAAAGGGCGGAACGATACGGCTTATCGTATTATCTGCGGACTGTGCTGCCAGCCTTTTCGAAGGTCTTTCCGGAGCTCCTGTCCGAATCGGATCTGAAAACTTATTTTTCCAAAGAGAAGAAAGATCACATCCGTTCGACGGAACTTGAGTTCTACAGGAAAGCGTTTCTGAAATACAGCAGTTATGTCGAACAGCACGGAGTGAAAAACTATTCCTTTGCGCGCACCTGCCGCGCGGTGAGCCATGCCTGGGCCAGTTATCGATGGTATCTGGGTCCGGAATTCAGAGAAGAAGGCCTGCTGTCGAATTTCTATCAGTTCCTCTGCCTTACCTGTCAGGCGGACGGCGTACGGTCTCTGGTGCGGCAGTATTTTGACAGGCGTTCCTGATACAGGAGGATATATGTTTGTTTTCAATGAGAACAGGGTGTATGCGGATGATGCGGACGGACAGTTCGTCATCCTGAATTATGTGACCGGAGAATATTACGCGTTCGACAAGGCTTCTTCTGCGGTCCTCCGCGCGCTGACATCCGGCTGCAGCAGCGAATCGGTGATCCGGGAACTGCAGAAACTGTACGGAGAG
>JAFZPO010000136.1 GCA_017550305.1 Clostridia bacterium | reverse complement strand
GTGGACAACGATTTCTGGGATCTCAGGGTGCGCCAACGTACGGAGGAGGGATACTTTGCACTTGCAGGGGAACTGGCAGAAAGACTGAAGAAAGGCGTTTTTTCACAGGAGACCAGGGAACAATTCAGGCACATACTGGAGTATTACGGGCAGGATCCGTATATAGTCAGATCCAGCAGCATACTTGAAGACGGTTTTGACAATGCCTTTGCCGGGAAATATGAATCTGTATTCTGCGCCAATCGCGGAACGCCGGAGGAACGTCTGGAAGAATTCGAAAACGCTGTCAGGACGGTGTATGCCAGTTCCGCAAGCCTTTCCGCACTGGATTACCGTAAACGGCGCGGACTCGACAAGCGCGACGAACAGATGGCATTGCTGGTCATGCGCGTTTCGGGCTCGGCTTACGGGTCGTATTACATGCCGTGCGCCGCGGGCGTCGGCTATTCATTCAGTCCATATAAGTTCCTGAGGGATACGGATTCTTCAGCGGGCATGCTCCGCCTTGTCATGGGGCTGGGCACTTCCGCGGTAGACCGGACGGAAGGATCCTATCCGCGACTTGTGAGCCTGGACAGGCCGGAAGCCACCAACTGCACGACGAGTGCCGAAAAACACCGTTTTTCCCAGCGGAGAGTCGAAGTCGTGGACCTGAGATCCCGCAGCCTGAACCGGGTGACGCTTGGTGAGCTTGAGCCGGTGCTGCCGTCTTTTCTGCAGCATCAGGTGCTGGAGCATGATACTGAAGCCGAAGCGGTCTTCCGGGAGCGGGGCGAATACAGGCAGGTCCGTTTTATTTCATGCCTGGGGATCGTAAGAAACAGGGATATGATGGAGCGGATGCAAAGGCTTATGCGATCGATACAGGACGAATACGGAGAACCGGTGGACATCGAGTTCACGATTAACGTTTCGGAAAGCGGCGAATATATGATCAACCTGCTGCAGTGCAGACCGCTCCAGGTGTTCCGTGACGCAGGTAATGTGGTCATGCCGGATAATGTGCCCGATGATGAGATACTGCTCGAGACGCGAGGGGCTTCCATGGGCCTTTCCCAGAAGACCAAACTGGATCTGATAGTATATGTTGACCCGATCAAGTATTACAATATGCCGTACGCCAATAAACCGGAGATAGCATCATTGATAGGCAGGATAAACTGGAAATACCGGGATCAGGGCAAACATATGATGCTGATGGTTCCCGGACGCATCGGCACATCTTCTCCCGAACTCGGCGTGCCCACGGCTTTTTCCGATATAAGCAGCTTTGAGGTGATATGCGAGATCGCGGAGAGCAGGGCGGGCTATAACCCTGAACTCTCCTACGGCAGCCACATCTTCCAGGACCTCGTGGAAGCGCAGATACTCTATACTGCCGTGTTCTCCGGGGAAAAGACTGTGCATTACAGCCCGGAACTGCTGGGCATGTCAGCCAATCTAATAAGTGAGTTTCCCCAGGGCGAAAAGTGGAAGGACATCGTGTCCCTTGTGGACGTCAGCGGGCGGAAGTGTGTACTGTATCACGATCTGAACAATGAAAATGTTCTGGTTAGCTTCTGACGATTTTAAGCCATTCAGATCATAAGAACATTTTCATTCCACGTCTCTCTGAGTCTTTTGACGAACTTATAAAGTATATATGATTTGGCGAAGAGCCGTTCTTTCTTCGTGCCCAACTGCCGCACAGCACCTTTGACCCTGGCGCTGGCTGACATCTGGTTTATGATACTGTATGTTGAACCAATGCCTAAGGCCGCAGAAGCAGCAAACCTGCCTGAAACCATACACATCGTGAAAGGTGTATAATTTTGAAGCGCTCCACTGCAAATATCTCATGCAAAAAGGATAAATTAACATAATCTGTTATTGACATAAGCCGATGCACCGTGCTATTATGCAGCAAACCGATGAGAAAGAGTGAGTAATCGCATCTTTGTTCCTCTCAGAGAGCCGCCGTCGGTGCGAGTGCGGCAGGAATCGTTGCGGTGAATGGACTTTTGAGGGCAAACAGAAAACCTTCGGGTTGTGTATGTGAGCCGGAGCAGGCACTCCGTTAAAATGAGCCGGCATATGATAGTATGCGCAGAGCGGGCGTTTTGATAACGCCAAGCAGGGTGGTACCGCAGGATTGATGTTTACTCCTGTCCCAGCATTTTTGTTGGGACAGGTTTTTATTTATCTGAAAGGACGCGAAAGACATGAATACAAAGATCGCCGTTGTCGGTGCGGGACATGTCGGCTCTCACGTAGCCCGAGCGCTGGCCGCCGGTCAGGCGGCGGATGAGATCGTTCTGATCGATCTCCTTCCTGACAAAGCGAAAGCACAGGCCATGGATATCGCCGACGCGCTCAGCTTTCCCCCGGTAAAGACCCGCGTACGTGCAGGTGACCACACCGAGTGTGAGAGCGCCGATATCACCGTGGCCGCGATTGGCAAGCCGCGTGAGCCTGGACAGACGCGCCTGGATCTGCTGGGCGACTCAGTGCGCATGGCACATGTGCTGGCAGATCAGCTGGGCAAAGGCGGCGTAGGCGGCCTGCTGATCAGCATTACCAACCCATGCGACATAATCGCGGACTGCCTGAGGCAGTTTCTTGATATGGACCGTTTCCGTGCCTTCGGTACGGGCACTCTGCTGGATACCGCGCGACTAATCCGCGTGATAAGCGAACAGACGGGTGCCTGTCGGGATGAGATCCTCGCCTATGTGATGGGGGAACACGGGGACTCCTCGATGATTCCGTTTTCCAGCCTGCGAGTGCATGGAAAGCCTGTTATGGATGTGCCGGCTTTCGATCCTGCCTTGGCGCTTGAGCGCACGCATATGATCGGTATGGACATTATCAACGGCAAAGGCTCAACGGAATTCGGAATAGGACAAGCCACGACATATTTATGCAAAACAATCTTGTGCGGAAATGAAACGGTGCTGCCGCTTTCCGTTCAGCTGGAGGGCGAATACGGCTTCCGCGGCTTCAATTGCGGTGTGCCATGTCTGATCGGGCGGAATGGCATCCGGAAGATCATAGAACTGCCACTTACCGAAGCGGAACGCGGAGCGCTCGCCGCCTCTGCCGCGGTACTCGAAAAGCACACCCGCCTTGCGGCTGAGATCGCCGCGAGCCTGTGATATTAATTAATTCAGGGAGGTAACTACCATGTTCAGACGCAACTTCATTCGCACCGCCCTTTTCATTCTTGCCATTGTAATGTTGCTTAGTGCGACGTGCGGCGCGCTGGCAGAGACTGTGCGCGTAGCGATCGTGCAGCCGTTGACCCACACATCCTTGAACCAGATCCGCGATACCATCATCGCCGAGCTTGAGAACAGCGAGATCGACTTTGAGATTGTCACCCGCAACGCCGAAGGAGATTCCGCTTCCCTCTCCACAATCCTCGAAAACCTGAAGGCGGATGGCATCGATATCCTGGTCC
>JAFZPO010000135.1 GCA_017550305.1 Clostridia bacterium | reverse complement strand
CCTCGGCGGGGCGGAAGCGCTCGCTGACGGTCTTTAGAATGTTTCCGTCACGGTCGGCATAGGGGATCTCTCTGCCCTCCGCGTCCACCATCGAGGCGGGATACCAGGTGTTGTGGTTGTTGCCGGTTCCATAGGGTGGAAATGAACGCCCTGCTGCGGAGAATTCGCCTCTTACTGATTTCTCCATCATCGTAAATTCCATCCCTGCGCGCCAGCCCATCGCATGGCCGCTGCCTATGGATGAGAACGGCCTGAATTCGCAGAGCCCCGGCAGATCCCCGCTGAACAGCCATATCCGCGCAGGTCTCGACATGGCGAGCACAACGGACTTGGAACGGAATACGGTGATCTCTCCTGTTCTTGTGTCAAATCCCAATGCTCCCGCGGCATAGCGGATGCCATTCTTCTCGGCTGTCAGCAATGTGGTTGCTTCGGTACGGTTCATGATCTTTACACCCAGGCGCTGGGCTTCCCGTACCATGGCCGGCTTAAAGCCGGTGCCCCATACGCGCAGGGTATAACGGTTTTTATAATCGTATGCATATAAGAGCCCTGTTTTATCGTCCCGGAACGGCTGGCCGGCGAACTCGCCTTCAGTGTCCCGGATCTTTCCGCCCCAACGCTCTATATCCAGCAGGCGGTCCCATCCTTCCCGGGTTTCAATATAATGCCCGATTGCGTTGGAGAAGTAGTCTTGCTCTTCTTCCAATGCCCGGGTCATCTCTTCAGGGGAAACCAGGCATCCCGGATTGGTACACGCCATTTCCCAATGATCAAATCCTGTACCGGCGGCACCGGAGCGATTCACATTTCCTTTTTCAAGCAGCATGACATCCGCACCGCGCCGCGCGGCAGCGATTGCCGCATTCAGGCCGGCCAGACCGCCGCCAAGGACCAGGACATCGCATGCTTGTTCATTGAGCTGTCCTGCTTTATAAGAATAAGGCCATCTCATTATACGATCCTCTGCTTGTTAGTCTTTCTTTCTGTGTGCATTCAGGAATTCTATGCTTTCTTCCACCGCTGTTTTAAACTCTCCGCCCCCATAAAAACCATGACCGGCATTTTGGATGATTTTCAGTTCCGCATGAGGATAAACGTCCAGAGCACGCTCGGAATAAGAAAGAGGGACGACGGTATCTGCTGTTCCGTGGATGATCAGCACATCATGCTGATAAGCAGAGATCACATCGTATATGTCAAAGGAAAGCGCGTCACGGGAGTACATGCCGCTGATCTGGTTTCCGCCGACTGTTTCCGTTTCGGCATAGGTGTAACCTTCTTCCTGATATCGCGGATTTCTTGCCCTGGCATCATCCTGGAGAACAAAAGCGGGATAATACAGGATCAGTGAGCGGATGTCATCCTGTTCCCCGGTACGTTGTGCAGCAACATAAGCTGAGACAAATCCTCCCTGGCTCTCGCCTAGCAGGTACAGTGCATTGGAATCAGCCCAGGATAGCTTCTTGATCTGGTCAATCACGATGTTCAGTGTTTTTGCCTCTGTGAGGGGAGAGGTGTTAAGCATGCTGCGCGTATCCGGATTGCGAAAATTGAACGCATAGGCAGCATACCCGTTTTTTGCAAGCTCCTGCGCGATCCTTCCGGTAAGATAGTGGTAATTGCCTGTGAAACCATGACAAATGATCACCGTGGGGTAAGTCTTTGAGTCATCTTCCGGACGGTACAGGACACCTTCGATCTGTTCGCCTTCGCCTTCCAGAATCAGCGTTTCACTGTGCACATCGGCAGGCAAGGAAGCGGCCTGAGCATCGGGCAATGCGGCAAGAATGCCAAGAGTCATCAGAGCTATGGCTTTTTTCCATGCTTTCATCGTGACGGAGATTCCTTTCTTTAAAATGTGCCGGTCATCCTGAAATGCGCTGCGGGGTTTCCGGACGGTCAAATGTGATTATCGGACTTCTTATGTATAGAGATTGTGTTCAGGATTTTTTGTGTATTCAAAAATCAGTTTGTCATAGATCCGGCTGCCGACCGTGAGGGCGGAAGTTTCCGTGCCTGCCAACTTCATCCCGGCTTTTTCGAGCACTCTTCTGGATGCGGTATTCTCTGATGCGCACCAGGCGGTCACACAGGGAATGTCTTCGTTTTCCGTCAGATATTCCAATACCTTTTTCAGCGCTTCGGTCGCGTAACCGCGTCCCCAGCAGGCCTGAAGGATGCTGAATCCGACTTCGATCCGGCCGTTCTCATAATCATAAGCGCCAATTGTGCCGAACAGAACGCTGTCCACATCGATCACCCAGCTGTAGAAATGCTCGCTACTGTAGCTCTCGATAAACCTGCGTACGCTCTCCTGTGCCATTTCAGGGGTTGCGTACGGGTTCCAGCCGGAGTATCTATGCATCAGTGGATCCGAACCGATATACCGGTACGGCGCCTCATAGTCTTCCGGACGAAACCTGCGCAGAATCAGCCGCTCTGTCCGCAATTCAGCTGTTCCGTGCACTTCGATCTCATCGATGGATGCAATGCTTGATCGATAGACGAGATATCCATCTACAAGGATGCTGTCTTCTTCCACACCATATTCGTGAAGCACATAATCAGACGGGAAAAAGTCAGCAACGCCTGTATAAGTCGATCCAGATCTGTCTGTGACCCGGACATGCTTTTCATCGAATTTCGCAAGATCCATTATACAATCCATGTCAGAATGTAATGCTTTAATGCAATGCATATCTTATTTTTTGGAGGGCGGGGCGAGAAGTGCCCTGAGCCGCTGCGACTGCTCGTCGGGCAGATCCAGAATATCCGCCAGCTGTATAACGGCAATCATCGTTTCGAAGTTCAACGCGTCTTCATCCTTTTCCACAGGATAACAGTAGTTCCCGATAACCTTCACAGAATAGCCCTCTTCTTCATAGTAGCGTCCGGCCATCGCAGTGTACAGTATTTGGCCGCGCTTCTGATGGTAGGAAGAGGTGATGATCGTCATGGTCTCGATTTCCTGTTCCTTGAGGATCGCGAGTGTGTTGCGTGCGTTTTCCGTTGTTGT
>JAFZPO010000134.1 GCA_017550305.1 Clostridia bacterium | reverse complement strand
GCGTCCTGCAAATGCTATCACAAAGAATGCAGCAGTATAAAAGGTAAGATTCAGCAGCAATGCCACCGTGGTCACACCTGCCGGAATCCCGTCTCCCAGCATCATCAGGCCCTCAGCGGGCTGGCCGCCTGTCGCTGAAGGCGTAATAGCGGAAAAATAGATATCCGCTGCCGAGTAGGCAATACCGCGATGCAGACGACGCTTATAACCCAATGCCCGAAGGATAACGAGCATTGCGAGGCCTTCAAAAGCGATAAAACCCAGCATGCAGGCAACCGCCGCAGGCATACCCCACGGCTTGAGGCCGCTCATATATTCAAAGAAATCAGCTGCGCTGAACGTCTTGCTCTGCTGACTGACGGTATAGATCGTCAGTGCTACCAACACCAGAAAGACAACCGGCGTAAGCCACCTGTTTTTCTTCACGGGTTCCCCTCCTGAAAAAGTACCAATATATATTATCACAATCGCTGTTGCGGGGCAACTTTTTTCTTCTTCGGAACAATAGTTTTCACCTTGCGTTTTTTGTTATCCAATACCGCTCATAATACGGCTTTTCCTTGACATTCTATCCTGTTACGGGTATGATTACAGGGTATGTAAAGAGGGAGGGACTGCTTATGAGCAATCTGACAATGGACAAGCTGGTCGCGCTTTGCAAATCGCGCGGCATTATTTATCCCGGCTCCGAGATTTACGGTGGATTGGCCAACGCCTGGGATTACGGTCCTCTGGGTGTTGAACTGAAGAACAATATCAAAAAGGCCTGGTGGCAGAAATTTGTCCAGGAAAGCAAGTATAATGTCGGTCTGGACGCGGGCATTCTGATGAACCGTGAAGTGTGGGTCGCCAGTGGCCATGTAGGCGGCTTCAATGATCCACTGATGGACTGCAAGGCCTGCAAGGCACGTTTCCGCGCTGACAAACTGATCGAGGACTTCACCCATGGTGATGAGACCGGCGACGGCTGGACCAACGAAGAACTGGAGAACTATATCGCCGAGCATGATATTAAGTGCCCGGTCTGCGGAAAGAAAGACTTTACCGGCATCCGCCAGTTCAACCTGATGTTCAAGACCTTCCAGGGCGTCAATGAAAACAGCGTTTCGGAGCTGTATCTGCGTCCCGAAACCGCGCAGGGCATCTTCGTCAACTTCCAGAACGTAATGCGTGCCACGCGCAAAAAGCTGCCTGCCGGCATCGGCCAGATCGGCAAATCCTTCCGCAATGAAATCACGCCCGGTAATTTCATTTTCCGTGTACGCGAATTTGAACAGATGGAGCTTGAGTTCTTCTGCAAGCCCGGCACGGACCTTGAGTGGTTCAGCTACTGGCGCTCCTTCTGCCGTGACTGGCTTCTCAGTCTCGGTATCCGTGAAGAGAACCTGCGCCTGCGCGATCATGAGCCTGAAAAGCTGGCCTTCTACTCCAAAGCGACAACCGACTTTGAATTCTTGTTCCCGTTCGGCTGGGGCGAACTGTGGGGCGTTGCTGACCGTACCGATTATGACCTGACCCGCCATCAGGAGCACAGCGGCAAGAGCATGGAATATCTCGATCCTGTCACCGGCGAGAAATTCGTGCCTTACTGCATTGAGCCTTCTCTCGGTGTCGAGCGCAGTGTACTGGCCTTCCTGTGCAATGCTTACGATGAGCAGGAGCTCGAGGGCGGCGACGTACGCACCGTGCTTCACCTGCATCCCGCGCTGGCACCCTTCAAGGCTGCCGTTCTGCCACTGCAGAAGAATAAGCTGGGCGGACTGGCCAGTGAGATCCACAGCCAACTGGCTAAGTACTTCATGGTCGAATACGATGAGACCGGCTCTATCGGCAAGCGCTACCGCCGTCAGGACGAGATCGGCACACCCTTCTGCATCACGGTTGACTTTGACACTGAAGCCGATGGCACTGTGACCGTCCGCGACCGTGACACCATGCAGCAGGAACGCGTTAAGATCGAAGATCTGAAATCGTTCATCGAAAGCAAACTGCAATTCTGATCAATTACGCCCGCATTTTCTTGCGGGCGTTTCTTTTACGGAGGAAAATGTTATGGACCAAGCGATCATGCGAACTCTGTTTCATAATATCCTGTACGTTGATGAAGTGAACGGCTACCTGGTGCCGAGGCGCTATACGCCTGAACAGCGCGCGTTTTATGACACGATCGCATATGCCACCATCATGGGTTCCAAAGCACGCTGCAGTGCAGGCGTGACGCTGGAGTTTGATACCGACGCTGAAAACATCACTCTTTTCTGGCAGATTCTGGATGGTTATCCGATGAATACACGTGAGCGCGGCAGCACGATCGATGTATATATCGACGGCGTACTGCGCTGGCAGCATTTTATCACCTGTCCATTCCATTCCGCCCAGGAAACCAGCATCCCGCTTGGTGCAGGCAGTAAACGGGTTGTTATCTGGCTGCCCCATACCTATGATTTTGCCCTGCGTGATATCACACTGCCGCAAGGCGCTGTACTGACCCCGGTTCCCCAGCGGAAGCGCCGCATCCTGATGCTTGGTGATTCCATTACTCAAGGCATCGGTGCAGCCTACGCGTCTACCGGATACGCTATGCAGGCGGCAGCAGCATTTGACTGCGAAGCTCTCAACCAGAGTGTCGCGGCCGTGCGCTTTGAGCCTGACTGTCTTGCTGATATCGGCTTTATGCCTGACCTTATCACTGTCGCCCTCGGCGCCAATGATTGGTCCAACAGAAAAGACAAGGCCGACTTCGATCTGTACGCAGCAGGCTTCTTCGCGCGCCTGAATGAACTCTTCCCTCAGTCCCCCGTACTGGTACTTTCACCTGTCAAACGCTGCCGCCAGGAGCCAGATCAGCCGCCCTTCCGTCCCGATCTTTATCGGGAAAGCAAGCTCTTTGAAGCACTCACCGCGCTTTGTGCGCCTTATCCGCAAATGCGCTGCATAGACGGCTGGCGTTTGATGCCGCATACCCGAGGTTTCTTCCTGGACGGTCTGCATCCCAATGATCTGGGCATGACACTTTATGCACAGGCACTCCTTCCTTACATGTACGATGCCATAAAATAGACTAAACAAAAGCCGTCTGAAGTCTTAATCCTTCAGGCGGCAATCTGCATGCTTATTGTAAGCTTGAGCCGATATCAGATCGGCTCATTTTCTATACTGTTGGCAAGATCAGCAAACTGCTGCAGTGTCAAGGCCTCGCCGCGCACATTCAATGGAAGTCCAGCTCGAGATAACCACCCTTCCACCTGGGAGCGGTCCAGTTTATAGGTCGCTATCAGGTTATTGCACAATGTCTTTCTGCGTAAGCCAAAGGCAGTGCGGACAATTTTGAAGAATGTCTTTTCATCCCGAACGGAAACAGCAGGAATCGCACGCCAGGGCATGTATACGAACGCACTGTCCACTTTGGGCGGTGGTGTAAAGCATTCTGCCTTCACTTCACGTACGATCTGCGGTTCAGTATAATACTGCGCACGAATCGCCAGCGGGCCGTATTCAGACGTTGAAGGAAAAGCAACAATACGCTGCGCGGCCTCTTTCTGAACCATTACACTGATGCTTTTCAATGGTAGGTCTCCCTGCAGAAGCCGTTCCATCAGTTCTGTCGTCAGATAATACGGGATATTTGCGACTACATGGAAGGATTCCTTGTCTGCCATCAGCGCGGC
>JAFZPO010000133.1 GCA_017550305.1 Clostridia bacterium | reverse complement strand
CCAGAATCCGACGGGCGTGACAATGCCTCTGGAGCGCAGGAAGCAGATCGCCAAACTTGCGGAGAAGTATGATTTCCTTGTAGCTGAGGATGATCCGTACCATTCCCTTCGCTATTCCGGAACCCCGCTGCCTTCCATAAAGTCATTCGACAAAGCCGGCAAGGTCGCGCTTATGGGTAGCTTCTCCAAAGTCATTTCCCCCGGCCTGCGTGTTGGTTTCCTTGTATGCGAACCTAAGCTGATGCGCAAATGCGTCATCTGCAAACAGTCGGATGACCTGCACACTGCCAACCTGAACCAGGCTATCGTGGAGTCTTATCTCCGACGTGATCTGCTGGCACCTCACGTCGCGAGTGTCTGCAAGCGTTACGGCGAACAGATGGACCGGATGATCAGTGCTCTGGAAAAGATCCCCGCGATCGAACGGTTTACGCGTCCCGAAGGCGGTCTCTTCATCTTCGCGTGGCTGCGTGAGGATCTCAATGCCACCGATACACTGATGCGTGCTGTTGAACACGGGGTGGCTTATGTGCCCGGAACATATTTCTATCCGGACGGCGGTCATGATAACACCCTGCGTCTGAATTTCTCCAATGCGGATCTTGAGACGATCGATATCGGAATGCAGCGCCTTACCCAGTGCCTGAACAATTGATAACAAAGAGGAGGATACATATATGCACATTCTTGATACCCTGAAGGAACGCGGCTTTATTGCCCAGGTGACCTTTGAAGACGATCTGTACAAGCAGCTTGAGCGTGAGTCGACCCCCTTCTATGTCGGTTTTGATCCGACCGCTACCAGCCTGCATTTCGGGCATTTCATCCCCATCATCGCCATGGCGCACATGCAGCGCGCAGGCCACAGGCCCATTGCCCTGGTCGGCGGCGCAACCGCCATGATCGGCGATCCCAGCGGAAAAACGGATATGCGCAAAATGATGACAGTTGAAACCATTGATTACAATGTTTCCTGCATCAAGGACCAGCTTTCCCGTTTCATTGAGTTCGGTGATGACAAAGCCCTGATCGTCAATAATGCAGACTGGCTGCGCAATATGGGTTATATTGACTTTATCCGCGACATCGGCAGCCTGTTCTCCGTCAACCGCATGCTCACTGCCGAATGCTACAAGCAGCGTCTTGAGCGCGGCCTGACCTTCCTTGAGTTCAACTACATGCTGATGCAGAGCTATGATTTCCTGCAGCTGTTCAAGAAGTACGGTTGCCGTCTTGAAATGGGCGGCGACGATCAATGGAGCAACATGCTGGCCGGCGCTGATCTGATCCGCCGCAAGGAACATGAAGATGCGTTTGCCTGCACTTTCAAGCTTCTGCTGAACCACGAGGGCAAGAAAATGGGCAAAACGGAAAAAGGCGCTCTGTGGCTTGATTCCGCACTTTGTTCCCCCTATGACTTCTATCAGTACTGGCGCAACATTGCCGACCCGGATGTCGGCAAGTGCCTTGCTCTGCTGACCTTCCTTCCCATGGAGGAGGTCCGCCGTCTCAGCGCCCTGGAAGGCCAGGAGATCAACGAAGCCAAGAAAGTGCTTGCGTTCGAGTGCACCAAACTCGTGCACGGCGAAGAGGAAGCCCTGAAGGCCCAGCAGGCGGCCAGCGCGCTCTTCGGCGGCGGTGCGAGCTCTCAGGACATCCCCTCCTTTGAGATCACCCGTGATATGCTCTCTGCCGACGGACGTCTGACGACTATCCTCAACAGCTGCGGCCTCTGCACCAGCAACAGTGAAGCCCGCAAGCTTGTCCAGCAGGGCGGCGCCACAGTAGGCGAAACCAAGATCACCGATATCAACTATGTGATCACGGAAGGCATGATCGGCACTGACGGCCTGCTCCTGCGCAAAGGCAAGAAGAGCTACTGCCGTCTGCTGCTTATCTGATCAAACCTGTATCGGGTATTCCGCAGAATGATAAGCTACAAAACAGTCCGGCAGGCTGCCAGCGATGAATACATCATCAATAAAAGCCGCTTCATCGGCCAGGCCTGCCCTTGTCAAACCGAAGAGGAAGCCCTGGCCTTCATCCGCAGGGTCCGGGAAGAGTACCGCGACGCCACGCACAACTGCTACGCGTATGTGATCGGAGAAAACGCCGGCATCATGCGCTACAGTGATGACGGAGAGCCGGGCGGTACTGCCGGCATGCCCATGATGGAAGTGCTGAAAGCACGCGAAGTAGTCAACTGCTGCGTAGTCGTTACACGCTACTTCGGCGGGATCCTGCTCGGCGCAGGCGGTCTTGTCCGTGCTTATTCACACAGCTGTGCGATCGCGCTGAATGCCGCACAGATCGCGGTCATGGAGAAGAGCTCCCGTGTACTGTTTGATGTCCCTTATCCCTTATGGGACCGGTTTACCCATGCAATAAAAAAGCTGCCCGTTATTCTTGAGGGCAGCGAGTTTCAGACATCCGTGGAGGCTGTTTTGATGATCCGCCAGCGCGATCTGGAAGACATATACACACAGATTGCTTCACTGTCGGACGGAAAGATCGATCATCTGGAAACGGAAGAGCTCTTTTATCCGTGGCCGGAACCGCAGAATGAAGTAACTGATCAGCCCTAGCCTTTCCGGGTTCACAAAGCAAACTGTTCTATAGCCTTGGCGACACCGTCATTGTCATTTGTATCAGTGACGGCATCGGCAAGGTTTTTTAAATACTCGGAAGCATTGCCCATTGCTACGCCCAGGCCTGCAGCACTGAGCATGTCTTCGTCGTTTTCATAGTCGCCGAGCGCCATGACTTCTTCCATGGGGATACTGTGGATCCTGGCCATATCCGTTATACCCGTAGCCTTGTTGCATCCCTTTGGAATGATCTCGACATTTGCAGGTCCTGAGGT
>JAFZPO010000132.1 GCA_017550305.1 Clostridia bacterium | reverse complement strand
CTTGTGGATACAGGACTTCCCCGCTTAACGGCGGGGAAGTCCTATTCCGAAAAATGGGGATGATAATATGACCTCTGTTGTAAACACAAAAAACAACATATCCCTCGTGCGCGAGAGAAGAAGAATGTGGCGCACGACCCGACTGGCCTGGATGCTATTGCTGCCTTCTTTCATCTTCCTGGCCATGTTTACTTTTTATCCGATCGGATACAGTATCTGGAATTCCCTGTACAAGGATAACAACGCAACGATCCGTACAGGCCCGGTCTATATCGGACTGAAAAACTACATCAACCTGTTCACCAAGGATTCGATCTTCAAGCAGGCCTTCACAAACAACATCATCGTGGCTGTTGTGACCGTGCCTATCTCCCTTGCCCTGGCGATCATGATGGCCATCTTCGCCAACAAGGTCAAGATCGGCAAAGGCCTGGTTCGCGTTTCCTTCTTCTATCCGACACTTCTCCCGATGGTTGCCGTGGCAAACATCTGGCTGTTTATATACACGCCCAGTTACGGTATGCTGGCGTATATCTTTAATAATAATACGTGGCATTTCCTGACGGACCCGAAAGCTGTGCTATGGGCGTTAATTGTCATGATGATCTGGAAACAGGCAGGATATGTAATGATCTTCTACATATCAGGCCTGCAGAATATCAACCCCGAGTTGTATGAAGCAGCCACCATCGACGGCGCGAATCCGACACAGACCTTCTGGCGGATCACCTGGCCGATGCTGATGCCCACCACGCTGTACGTGATGATCATCACCATGACCAACGCCTTCAAGATGGTGGACCACCTCTACATCCTTACCAAGGGCGGCCCGGGCAATGCCTCCAACATGCTTCTGTTCTACGTGTACCAGAAGGCATTTGACCAGACCAACTACGGCATGGCTTCCGCCATCACCGTGGTCGTTATCGTCGTCCTGCTGATCGTTACCTGCGTGCAGTTCTTCACCCAGGATAAACGCACGTTCTACTCGTAAGAGGGGGTGAAAGAAATGACTGCCATTACAGAAAAAAAGAAGCGTGAACATGCGGCCGCGTGGAAAATGACCCCCGGCAAGTTCCTGCTCTACGTATTCATGTACACTTTCGCCATCCTCTGCCTGATTCCCCTGGTATGGCTGGTCCGCACCGCCTTCGTACCGAGGGAGCTCGAGCTGAAGATGCTGGCTGTCGGCTGGTGGCCCACCTTCTCCAATATCACGCGTATCTGGAGCATGGCGCCCTGGGGCAACTACTACGTCAACACGCTGATCCTGGTCGCCGGCGTTCTGGGCGCACAATTCATCACGATCACGATGGCCGGTTATGCGTTTGCCCGTCTGAACTTCTACGGCAAGAACACGCTGTTCATCCTGTTCCTGACGCAGATCATGATCGCGGCTGACGTTCTGATCCTGCCCAACTACATGACCATTACGCGCCTGCACCTGAACGATACACTGCTCGGTGCCATGATGCCCTTCTTCGCATCCGCCATGGGCACGTTCCTGATGCGCCAGACCATCAAGACCATCCCCTACGAACTCGAGGAGGCCGCCAAGATTGACGGCTGCAACCTGTTCGTGATGATCATCCGCATCTACCTGCCCCTGCTGGTGCCCTGCTTCATCGCTCACGGTCTGATCGCTGCTTCCTATCAGTGGAACAACTTCCTGTGGCCCCTGATCGTTATCAACAAGCCCGCCAAGCGTCTGCTGACCGTCGGTCTGGCGATCTTCGCGCAGGCCAGCGAGATCGGCGCCCTGTGGTCCGATACCTGCGCCGCGACACTGCTGACGGTCGCCCCGCTGCTGATCCTGTTCTTCTTCTTCCAGAAGCGGTTCATTGAGTCCTTTGCTCACAGCGGAATCAAATAATCCCCGGAACAAACACAAGAGGTCATATTACAGAAATCCCTCAGTCAATAAAGACTTGAGGGATTTCTGTTATTTGGTATAATGTTATTGAATTATGTAACCGATAATCATTCCATTCATTCAGGACCAAGGGGGAAACAAACATGCCTTTCATCGATTCCAGAGTCACTGTGCCCGTCGCTCCCGAAACCAGAGAAGAGATCAAGTCCGAACTCGGCCGGATGATCACAACGCTGCACAAGAGCGAGACCTACCTGATGGTCTCCATCTCCGACAACTGCGACCTGTGGCTCGGCGGGAAAAAGCTGGATAAAGGCGCTTATGTGGCCGTAAGCCTCTATGGCCATGCTGCAAGCGAGGACTATGATAAGCTGACAGGCCAGATCTGCAGGCTGTTTAAAGACAAGCTGGGTATCCCCGGTGACGCTGTCTATGTGACTTATCATCCTGTGGCAGACTGGGGCTGGAACGGGAGCAATTTCTGATCCAAAGCACATTCGCCGGTTTCGTCTGAAATGCCATAATCAGACAGTAAGGAGGTGACGGGCATGGATAGGCAGAAGGCTCAGGCGTTATACGCCCAGGCTGCTGCGCGGGAACGTGAGGATTATCTTTATAAGAAGGCGCTGACGAAAGTCAAGCCCGTCACCCGCGGCATGACCGAATCGGAAAAGGAAAAGTACCTGCAGAGCCAGGGCTTCCAAAACACGCTGTATCAGCTGAAGCGCAGGGACAAGACCTACCAGATGCTGCTTCGCGGCGAACTGGTATCGGATTACGATCAGGAAGAGTTTGAGAGTCTGGCCGGGCTGATCATGGCAGAAGGCAAGGCAGACCTGCCTTTCCTGCGTTCAGTGGAACGCAGCCGCGTACCGCTTGCCAAGGCACATGCAGCACTGAAGCTGCTGCATGATCAGGTCCCCAGGAAGATTCTGGAAGAGAAACGCGGCCGGTATCTGGCTGAGACGGAATCCAGGGTCGAACGCTTCCTGAAGCGGGGGAATCTGGTCTCCGGCCTCAAAAACCCGCAGAAAGCCGAGCACGTGGCTGCCTATGTGATGGAGAACCGCTTCCAGAAGGGTCTCTCCAACAATATGATCATAGACTCGTATTTCCCCGAGTCCCTGACCACACTGCTGCGGCAGGAAGTCACCCGGGAGCATCCGGAACTGACAGCCTGCGGCGGGATCATCACGCCCGGCGGTGAAAAGGTCAGCACACTGATCAAGGCTGTAGTAAGCAATGCCCAGCACAGCCTGTGCACGGAGATCCGGCACAGGTTTCCCGAGAAACGCATCCGCAGACTGATCACGGAAAACCCATCCCTGCGCCGCCTGCAGAAGCAGAATGACGCGCGCGTGGCAAAGGAACAGCGCCTGCGCACCGCACTCCTGAACGCGATTCCCGAGCATTACAGAGACCTCTATCCCCTGGCCCGCCAGATGAAGCGCAGGTTTATCCTGCATCTGGGGCCTACCAATTCCGGTAAGACCTATGAAGGCGTTCAGCGTCTCCGCGGCGCCCTGCACGGCATTTACCTGGGTCCGCTGCGCCTGCTGGCAGCTGAGCAGTTCGAGACCCTCAACGCGGACGATGTACCCTGCTCTCTGGTAACAGGCGAAGAACAGATTCGCGTGCCCGGAAGCCGCGTGCAGTCCAGTACCGTGGAAATGGCTGACCTCAATACACATTATGATGTGGCAGTCATTGACGAATGCCAGATGATCGCCGACTGGGACCGCGGCGGCGCCTGGACGGCAGCTATACTGGGACTGTGCGCTGACGAGATTCATGCCTGCGCAAGCCCGGATGCTGAGGCGCTCCTGACACGTATGATCACAGACTGCGGGGATGAGCTTTCCATTGTGCGTCACGAACGCATGACCCCGCTCGAGGTCGAGAAGGAAGGTTTCCAGTTTCCCGGCTCCGTACGCCCGGGTGATGCGCTGATCGTATTCTCCAAGGCCCGTGTGCACGCCGTAGCGGCTGAGCTGCGCAGCAAAGGATACCGAGTGTCCCTGATCTACGGTGCGCTGCCGCCGGATGTGCGCCGCGACCAGGCAGAGCGCTTCCATCAGGGCGAAACGGATGTCGTGGTCTCCACCGACGCCATCGCCATGGGCATGAACCTGCCCATCGAACGAGTCGTGTTCCTGGAATCGGAGAAATATGACGGGGATATCACACGTACCTTGACCGACGCCGAAATCAAGCAGATCGCGGGCCGTGCGGGACGCTACGGGATCTATGACATCGGCTATGTCAACGCATATGGATTCAAAGGCCTCGTGGCTTCTGCGCTGAGCAAGCCCCTGCGGCCGCTGACCGAGGCGGTCATCCGCTTTCCGGAATCGCTGCTGGGCATTCCCCTGCCCCTGACACAGATCATCAACCAGTGGGTGCTGATGCAGGACAAAGGCTGTTTTTCCAAGGCTTCCACGGTACGCATGGCGACACTTGCGGCCATGCTAGAAACCAAGCACACAGATAAGGAACTGCTCTACCGTTTCCTGTGTATACCCTTTGATGAGACAGAGCCCGATCTCCTGACGCGCTGGAAAGCTATGTACCACGCCGAAAAGCAAGGTGAGCACATCGATGTACTGTCGCAAATCCCGCGCCTTATGAACCCCGAGGAATGCACCATATGGATGCTGGACGCTCTGGAGGCAGACTACCGCCGGTGCGATCTGTATTATAATTACTCGCGTCTGTTCCTTGAGGATCCGGACGTCATTCTGGAAGAGATACAGCGCCGCAAGGATCTGATCTCCCAGGGTATCATCCATATCCTGTCCACGCAGAAGCTCCAGCAGAAGGTGTGCCACAGCTGCAAAAAACACCTGCCATGGAACTGGCCTTACCGCCTGTGCGACAGCTGTTACCGGCGCCGCAATACCCGCGGAGGGCGCATATTCATCCCGGATTACTATAACCTAAACGATTAGACATTTACGGTGCGCGAGTTCTTTTATAATCAATCTTGAGCTTGCTTATTGCAGCACAGCCTTATATAATTGATTCGGCCTGCTGCGCTAATAATCAAAAATAATATCTAAGGAGATTTATGTTATGAAACAAACAGTTCTTCGCAAGTATGCACGCCTGATCGCCCAGTCCGGCGTCAGGATCCAGAAGGGTCAGGACGTCATCATCGGCTGCGGCCTGGACCAGCCGAAATTCGTAGAAATGCTGGTAGACGAATGCTACAAGGCCGGTGCGCGCAAGGTCAAGGTAGAGTTCTATCATCAGCCCCTGGAAAAGCTGCACGTACGTCACCAGACCGTTAAGGCTCTGAGCGAGGTCACTGAGTGGGAGAAGGTCCGCCTCCAGCATTATGTGGATACCCTGCCCTGCCGTATCTATCTGGATTCTGACGATCCCGACGGTCTCAAGGGCATCAACCAGGAAAAGATGGCCAAGGCCGATCAGAAGAGCTATCCCATTGTCAAGCCCTACTGGGACAAGATGGAGAACAAGTATCAGTGGTGCATTGCCGCTGTTCCCGGCGTTGCCTGGGCAAAGAAGCTCTTCCCCGACCTGCCGAAAGGCAAGGCCATCGAAAAGCTGTGGGAGGCCATTCTCTCCACTTCCCGCGTCACAGATGATCCCATTGCCGAATGGGAAGCCCATGACAAGGACCTGGCGGACCGCTGCGCGTATCTCAACAACCTGGGTATTGCCGAGCTTCACTACAAAGGCGATAACGGCACTGATCTGACCGTCGGCCTGATCCCCGAAGCTGAGTTCCAGGGCGGCTCTGAGACCAGCCTCAAGGGCATCAGCTTCAATCCCAACATCCCCAGCGAGGAATGCTTCACTTCCCCGATGCGCGGCAAGGCGGAGGGTATCGTCTATGCCACCAGGCCCCTGTCCTATAACGGCGAGCTGATCGAGAACTTCTCCGTACGCTTTGAAGGCGGCAAGGCTGTCGAAGTCAAGGCAGAAAAGAACCAGGCGCTCCTCGAGCAGATGATCTCCATGGACGAAGGCACAGCCTATCTGGGCGAGTGTGCGCTGGTGCCCGTGAATTCCCCCATCTCCGAGTCCGGGATGCTGTTCTACAACACGCTGTTCGACGAGAACGCCGCATGCCATCTCGCGCTGGGCATGGGCTTTACCAACACCATCCGCGGCTTCGAGGACAAGACCCTGGAAGAGTGCCGTGCAATGGGCATCAACGACTCCATGGAGCATAACGATTTTATGATCGGCTCTGAAGGCCTGGACATCGATGCCATCACCCGCGACGGCAAGACCGTTCCCATCTTCCGCAGGGGCAAGTGGGCTTTCTGATCCGTTGCCCTGTCTGAGCAGCACGAAGGAGGTGCCTTTCCAAGGCACCTCCTTCGCTGTATTAATGCTGTCCTGAGATTATGCGAAATACTTTTCCAGATCCTTTGCGATCGCCGCTTCGGTCTTTTCGGCCGTCTCACGGTCAGGCGCGCTGACGGAGATGTAAGCCTTGAGCTTGGGCTCAGTACCGCTGGGACGGACCACAACGGAGCAGTTGCCGGCCATACGGAACTTGAGCACATCGGACTTCGGCAGCCCGTTCAGACCCTTTGCATAGTCCAGACACTCGAGCACGGGGATGTCCGCGAACGCCTTGATATCGCCGCGGAAGGATTGCATGATGCCCTTCATCTTCTCAAAGCCGGCAGCGCCGTCAAAGGCATAGCTGTGCGTGTTGTTGAGGCAGTAACCGTACTGGGCATAGATCTGATTCAGTTTCTCAAGCAGGCTGATGCCCTGGGACTTATACCACGCGAACATTTCGCAGATCAGGAAGGAAGCATCCACGGCGTCCTTGTCGCGGACATAGCTGCCGGACAGATATCCGTAGCTCTCTTCAAAGCCGAAGATGTACGCGTCCTCGCGGCCTTCCTTTTCAAGCAGCAGGATCTGTTCGCCGATGAACTTGAAGCCTGTCAGCACGTCACGCATCTCAACGCCGTAGTGCTCAGCAATGCGGGTTGCCAGGTCCATACTCACGATGGTCTTTACGGCCACGGGACGCTCCGGCATACGGCCGGTTGCTGCACGGCGGCTGCACACGAAGTCGAGGAGCAGCAGGCCGGTCTGGTTGCCCGTCAGCAGCACATACTCGCCCTTTTCATTGCGTACGGCAATACCTACGCGGTCGCAGTCAGGGTCGGTCGCAAGCAGCAGGTCAGCGTTCTCACGCGCCGCATACTCCATGCCCAGCTGCATGGCTTCGCGGATCTCGGGGTTCGGATACGGGCAGGTCGGGAAATGCCCGTCAGGCTTTTCCTGCTCACGGACGACGGTGATGTTGGTGAAGCCGCTCTCGCTCAGCGTACGGGTCACGGGCTTGAGGCCGGTGCCGTTCAGCGGGGAGTACACGATGGCCACGTTCTTGTCCACCTTGTCCGCTTCGGTCAGCATGGACTGGCCGTGCACGGCAGCCACGAAATCGTTATATACCCAGTCAGGCGTCCACTCAATCTGACCGCCCTCCAGGCCTTCCTCGAAGGTGACCTGCTTCACATCACGGAAAGTATCCACGCTCTCGATCGCAGCCAGGACGATATCGGCCGCCTCGGTCGTGATCTGGCAGCCGTCGGAGCCGTAGACCTTGTAGCCGTTATACTTGCTGGGGTTATGGGACGCAGTCACCATAACGCCCGCCGCGCACTTCAGCGCGCGCACCGCAAAGCTCAGGCAGGGCGTAGGCATCAGCTGCTGGTAGATATACGCATGCACGCCGTTGGCAGCGAACACAGCAGCGGAAACGCGTGCGAAATCGAAGGAATGGATGCGGCTGTCATAGCTGATGGCAATGCTGCGGTCCTTTTCCTCGAAGTTCGCGACCACATAGTTGGCCAGTCCCTGAGCAGCACGGGCTACGGTGTACACGTTCATACGGTTGGTGCCGGCGCCCAGTACGCCGCGCATGCCGCCTGTGCCGAACTCGAGCTCGCGGAAGAACGCGTCCTCGATCAGGTCATCCTTGCCCTGCATGGCAGCCAGTTCGGCAGCCAGCTCGGCATCGGTCACCTCAGCCAGCCAGGTCTGGTAACGCTTGGTGATCACTTCATTCATGTGTATATCCCCCTCACTATTATAATCTGTTTATTTGCACAGCAGGGCGTATGCCCGCTGCGGTGCTCCCTCATCCTGTGCGCTTCCCTGCGCGAGGTCCGGCTTTCCGCCGCCGCGCGCGCCGCTTGCGCGCAGCAGTGCCGCCATGTCCGTTTCGACCGCCGAGCCCCTGCCGAACACCAGTGCACAGCTGCCGTTCGCCTGCGGGCAGGAAAGCAGTACTGTCGCCTGCGGGTCACGCGTCACTTCGCTTGACACGCGCAGAAGTGTCTCCCTGTCTGCAAAAGGCAGATGCGCGGCATAGATTCCGTCTTTCCCTTTGGCCAATACCATCTCAATTGCGGCATTCGTCAAATTCTTACGCAGTTCCCTGCGTTCTTCCGCCGCATGGTCGCGCTCCTGCTGCAGTAATTCCGCCGCATTATCTATATCCCCGGACAGTGCTGAAGCAACGGCATCTGCGCAGCGTACGGCACGCTGCAGATAGCGCACGGCGCGCATGCCTGCGACAAACCTCAGCCGCATCTTCCCATGCGCCGGCGTACAGTCGAGGATCTTGACCGGACCGATCTGTCCGGTCGTGCTCGGATGCGTGCCGCCGCAGGCGACCATTTCATAATCACCCATCGCGACCACGCGCACATGCGCAGCGACCGTCGGCCGCTTGCGCAGTGGCAGGCCCTCAAGCTCCCTGGGCGAAGGGAACCAGCACTGGATCAGGTCATCCCGCTGCACGCGCGCGTTCACGAGCGCTTCGAGCGTATCCGTTTCCTCCGCTGTCAGGCGCGTGCGCCCGCCGGGCAGTTCCATGTCGATCGTGCTGTCCTCGCGGCCGAGATGCAGACCGATCGTTACGCCGCCATACAGTTCCCATGCGGCGCCGGCCAACATATGGTCGGCCGCATGCTGCTGCATATGCTCAAAACGCCGTGCCCAGTCGATGCGTCCATGCACGCGCTGGCCTTCATGCAGCTGCTTATCCACGCAGTGCCAGACCACATCCTTATCGACCTGTACGTCGGTGACATGCACAGTCTCACGATCCGTTTCCAGAACGCCGGTATCATAGGGCTGGCCGCCCGAGGTCGGATAGAAGGCGGAACGGTCGAGCGCGATCCAGCCGTCCGCACGCACGCAGATCACGTGCGCGTCGAACTCGGTCAGATAGGCATCGTCATAATAGAGTCGGTCGGTGATCACAGAATCCTCCGCAGTATGTCAGTTTACAACAAAGTCTTCGCGCAGCGCTTTCGCGAGCTGGATATGGTTTTCAAAGTAGCGGTCAGCCAGGGCAATGATCTTCTCCTTATCACGGATATGCTTGGGATCCTCGATGGCCCAGACCTTGCAGCCGACTGATTTGCCTGTCTTCATGGAATACAGGGAATCTTCGATCAGCAGGCAGTCCGTCAGCGCGACACCCATCTTGTCCGCCACCAGCTGGAAAAGCTCGGGATGATGCTTGTTCAGCGGACGGTTGGCTGTCGTCTGCCAGAAGGTGAAATAATGCTCCATATTGTTCCGGTAAAGCGTATATTTGAGCGCCTGCTGCTCAGTTGCAGAAAGCAGGTACATCGGTATATGCAGAGCGGCTGCGGCTTCCAGAGACTCCCGGGCATTGGGCTTCATGGGCGTGCCTTCGGAGTAGGCGTGCGAATAGACATAGTTCTTGCCCCAGTTGATGCATTCCTCATAGCTCATGTTCAGCTTGCAGTCAGGCGATTCCAGGTAGGCCTTGATCGACTCGGAATAATGCGTCTTAAACCACGGCGCATTCTTGCCGCGCGGATCGGGCACCCCGAAATGCTCCAGCATGCGGAACGGGTTTGCCGTCCAGAACTGTTCGGAATCGGTGATCGTGCCGTCCATGTCCCAAATGATTGCCTTCATTCTTTGCCTCTCAATGTCTGTTATTGTCTTTGCAGCACACGCGTACTCTCCGCAGCCGCTTCGCTGATCTCTGCGCTGCTGTAGCGCGCTTCCTCATAGATTGCCGCCATCTCTTCCTGCTGTTTCAGGATCTGGCGTGCCGTACGG
>JAFZPO010000131.1 GCA_017550305.1 Clostridia bacterium | reverse complement strand
TCCTATAATGGAAAGCACTACGGCATCCCGCTGACCTTCAACATCGTGGCCCTGTTCGCCAACATGGATCTGCTTGCCCAGGCCGGGTGGGATCATGTGCCCCAGACCTACGAAGACCTGATCGCCTGCTGCGACGCGCTGGTTGCCGCCGGCATCACCCCCTTCGGCTGCGCCGGCAAGGAGACCTGGTGCGTGACCGAATACCTCGAGCCCATCATCGAGAAGACCATCGGCTATGAAGCTCTGAATGATGTCTTCGCCGGCAAGGCCACCTGGAACAACGAGGGTATCGCCACTGCCGTGGCCACCTTCCAGGATATGATCAACAAGGGTTACTTCGATCCTAACGGCATGGCGCTGGGCAATGACGAAGTCAAGGCCAACTTCATCGCCGGCAAGTATGCGTTCTATCAGAATGGTTCCTGGAACTGCGGCGAAGTCAATGATGCCGAGGGCAACTTCGAAGTAGCTCTGTTCCCCGTCATGGATGCTGAGAAGGCGACCTATGGCCAGGTCATCGGCGGTCCTTCCGACACGCTGGCTGTTTCTTCTCACTCCAAGAATGCTGATCTCGCCGCTCAGGCCGCTTTCGAACTGGGCCGCGCGATCTGCCACTACGGCTATCTGGCTGGCTCCGGTCTGCCCGCTTGGACTCCGGATTATGACACCAGCGAAGTCAAGGCTCTGGTCACCGCCGTTGCGAAGATCGTTGCCGAGTCTGAAGGCATGGTGCTGTTCGGCGATACCGCTATGAGTGCGGATCCCGCCAACATCTATCTGGATTATGTATCTCAGGTCTATGGCTGCGCGATCGACGGTGCTGGCTTCATCGAGGGCCTGGCTGGCGACCTGCAGTAAGTCTGTCTTACTCGTAAAGAACACATAGAAAAACCGGAGACGGCCCCGAAAGGGCGCGATGCCTGAAGGGGCCGTCTCCCCCTTTTTTCTGAAAAGGAGCGCGGTAAAATGAAAAGGACGTTTGGCTATAAGCTGAGCATTCTCGCGTTTTTGCTGCCGGCGCTGATCCTGTTCCTGGGAATCCTGATTGCGCCGATCATCATGTCCGGCGTTTACAGCCTCTTCAACTGGAAAGTCGGTTATCCGCTGAAGGATTATATTGGCTATAAGAATTACGTCGAACTCTTTACCAGCAAATCGATCCGTTTCACACCGGCACTCGGCAACTCGCTTATGCTTGCCCTTTTTTCCGTGTTTATCCAGTTGCCTCTGGCGCTGATACTCGCACTGAAGCTCGGAAAAAAGATACCGGGCGAAAGGGCTTTCCTTTCCGTGTTCTTTATGCCTGTTCTGATCTCCACGGTCGTAATCGGCCAGCTCTGGCTGAAGATCTATAATCCTGAATACGGCCTGCTCAATGTATTCCTTCGCGCGGTCGGGCTGGAAAAATGGACACGTATCTGGCTCGGCCAGAAAGATACCGCGCTTGGCGCGTGCTTCGTGCCCATCCTCTGGCAGTACGTCGGATATCATATGCTGCTGATGTATGCCGGCGTGAAAGGCGTCCCGGTCGAGCTCAATGAAGCAGCAATGCTCGACGGATGTACCGAAAGCCAGGTAAACCGCTATATCATCATTCCGTATATCAAGCCGATCCTGAAAGTAAGTGTTATCTTTGCGGTCACCGGTTCTCTGAAATCCTTCGACATGATCTATGTCCTGACGAACGGCGGCCCGCTCCATGCTACGGAAGTTCCCAGTACGCTCATGATCAGCATGCTCTTCCTCCGCAACCGCTACGGAATGGGCAGTACAATCGCTGTCATGCTGATCGTCCTGTGCTTTGCTTTTGCCCTGCTGATCAGTCTTGCCTTTAAGGAGGAAAAGTAATATGAATAAGACATATTCACTCGAAGGCGATTCTTTCCTGGACAGGGTGCGCAGGATCAAAGCGTCTGTTTTCTTTACATATGCCGGACTGATCCTCTGGGGGATCATCAGTATATTCCCTGTTTACTGGATGCTCACGTTCTCGCTGAAAAACAATGCCGAGATCTTCGGTGAAAACGTGATCGGATTACCGAAATACTGGCTGTGGAGCAATTATACACGCGCAATGAATACGGGGCACATGTATATTTACTTCCTGAACAGCATTATCGTTGCCGTGGCCACGATCATGATCACGCTGATCGCTTCGTTCATGGCCACATATGCCCTGACACGACTCGTCTGGAAGGGCAGGAAGGCAATGAACAAGTTCTTCATGCTTGGTCTTACGATCCCGATCCACGCTTCCATCGTCCCGATCTATGTGACCCTGTCAAAGCTGCACATGCTCAGCACGTACTGGGCGGTCATAATTCCCTATGCGGCATTCTCGCTGTCAATGGGCATCCTGATATGCACCGGGTTCATGGGCGATATCCCGTATGACCTGGATGAAGCGGCATTCCTCGACGGATGCGGTATATGGGGGATCTTCATCCGTGTGATCGTTCCCCTGATGACGCCCGCGATCGCTACGGTCGGGATCTATACCTTCCTTCAGTGCTGGAACGAACTGATGCTCGCAAACGTGTTTATCAGCGATGACGCCGTCAAGACACTGCCTGTCGGCGTACAGGCGCTCTCCGGCCAGTACACGACTGACTGGGGCCCGATCGGCGCAGCGCTGGCACTGGCGACGATCCCCACGCTCATCGTTTATGTCTTCCTCAGCAAGAGGATCCAGGACAGCTTCATTGCCGGAGCTGTAAAAGGATAAGCTTTATATAGAAACAACCAGGGCTGCCTTATCGGACCGATCAATTTCGGATCCTTTGAGGCAGCCCTTGTGTTTGTATATGATGGTAAGGCTGAAGCTCTACATCCACTTTTTGCGTTTGAACCAGAGCAGGCAGGCGATCACGATCACGACGCAGACAGCGATTACAACTGGATAGCTGTATTTCCATTCCAGTTCAGGCATATAGCGGAAATTCATGCCGTACCAGCCGGCAATGAGCGTCAGCGGCAGGAAGATCGAGGTAATGACGGTCAGTATGGTCATGATGTGATTCTGCTGTACATCCAGCTGGGACTGCAGGAGGTCCCGCAGCTGCATTACATATTCACGCTGGCCGGTGACAATATTCTGCAGGCGCATGACACGCTCCGTGAACATATGGAAATAACGCAGGTTGTTTTCTTCAAAGAACTCGTTCTCATTCTCTTCCAGTTCCTGTCCGAGGTCGATGAGCTGTTCGTAATGAATGCGGAGATCCAGCAGGTCACCTCGAATCTCATTCATTTCTTCAGGATACGCCTTGATGCTGCCGTGCAGGATGCCTTCTTCGATCAGGTTCAGGCGGTGCTCCGTTTTTTCAAGCAGCGTCAGGTCCTGGCTGATGGTCATCTCCAGCAGATCGTACATGAATCTCTCCAGACTCGGCAGCTTCCACTTTTTGGTGCGGCTGATCGTCTGCACCATTTCGGCCACATAACCGGTATCATCGATCAGGAAAATGCCTTTTTTATTCAGCGCAAAGGCAAAATTGTGGGGAGTGCTGCTGATCGAAGTCCTGTCTGGAATGGAAAAAGTGCCTGTCAGCGAATCCAGGTTCACTACTGCCTTGGTTTCCTGCAAAGCACCGATCTCCATATCGATCGCGATATCGAAACTCTCCCGCTGCTTACGCCATTCCTCAAGGGTCAGGACAGCGGCATATTGTGCTTTGCTGCGTGAAAACTCATCTGCGCTGCAGGGTACAAGTGATTCCTTGATCAGATAATACATAGGCATTCTCCATAATAATATAGACTGTTTCAGAACTGAGAATGATTCCTCATTGGATAGAGAGTTTTATTTATTCGTTAGTTTTGCTCATACCTTCATTTTCGGGCAATGCTTGGAAATTTGAGCACATAGAGTTCATCTTCAAATATTACCGCGGCTTTGCTGCCGTTCGCCCCGACAAAGGTTTTTCCCTCCGAGGCAGTGTGCTGAAATCAATTATATATTATCATCCTTTTCCATACGCAGGTATTTCCGACGAAGATACCATGCCTGATCACTGGAAATCTCCTGCTCTGTTTCCGCACTGTTAATATCAGCGTTCAATTCGCACCAATATATATCCCAATGCAAGTCTTTCCCGCCGCTATCCACGATCGCCCAGGACGCCTGCATCGCAGCGATAGATTTTTGAAGATAAGCAGGGAGTCCTCTCTCCAGATAACTTTTATCCTTGGGCAGCCCAGTTGAACGGTCATATTTGGCATTATCAATCTGCATTAATTCTTCCATGGTGCAGCCCAGTGCCCGAGAAAGCTGCATGACTGTCTTTGCGTTGCAGGCTTGAATATTGCTCTTGCCAGAGCAAATATCAATCACGGTTGTCCTCGGTACGCCGCTGATCTGCGAGAGGCGATACATAGACATTTTCTTCTCTTGCAGCATGGATTGCATTGTCATGTTTATCCCTTCTTTCCCAAGTATTATTATATCGGTTAACCGACCGTCGGTCAAGATAGAATTCGTTCCAGATCACTGGGTGGCGTACAGCCTGAATGAAATCACCAAATATATCACGGACCGGCAGGATCATTATGATTTTGCGCTTAGAAACGCAAAAGTGAATTTACAGAATATCGCCGAGCGCGATACTACCTGGCATACTTACCTTGAATTGCTGATGGCCACCTTTGAGGTTTATGATAGAATGATGAACAATCAAATCCCGGTGGTCGATTTTGAGATTCAGGACCTTCTGGATACTATTGGCATCCGTGCGCAAAGACAGCTGAATGGATTTTTCTTCCCTGAATACGCGATGTATATGAAAAATCTGCAGAGGATTCTGAACACCTTCATGGTTCGCCATGACGGTTATAGAATCCGCATTGATGATGTGCAACACAACATCGGCGGGTATTACCTGTATTACAATAACTATGAAAAGATGCTTTCATACGGGTTTAGAAATGACATATACGAAATAAAACCCTGAAAACAATTTCTTTCAGGACATTATGACTGGCAGGGCCAGTAAGACTCGAACTCACAACAAAGGTTTTGAAGACCGGAGATTATATATTCAATATATCCTTGATTTTCAAGGAAAAACACGATGCTCATGAATGAAAACGATGGTAGTTTGATGAATGTTTGGGACTTGCTTATCATTCATGGTGCAGCGTATTAATCGGAACAAGTTTAGACTGTCGGGCTGTATTGACATACAAGCGGGAACAAGTTATTCTACCAGTATAGAAGATGCATCAATATATCCGACTCTAAAGTGGAGGACTATCCATGAAAAGGCTGATTGCAATAATGCTCGTGCTGATTCTGACTATTTCACTCTGCTCAGCCCTGGCAGAGTATACAGATTCAGATACGATCCTTGCCGTTCAGCAGGCACTGGCTGATCTGGGGATCTACAAGGGGAATATCAGCGGCATCAAAGGCAATGCTACTGAGGCTGCCATTCGGACTTATCAGCAGAAGAACGGTCTGAAAGCAACCGGACAGATCGATGATGATCTGCTTGATCTGCTGGGACTGTTATCTGATGAGGAATCAGATGATACATCCTATGAGGTCACTTCAGGGGAGAATTACTTCGCTCCCTATATTGAAAATCCGTCTGACTTTGGAGATATGCGCAGGCTGTTCAGCGCAGCGGAGCGGGCGATTGCCAACGATGGCTTAGCCCCGAAGACTGCAGTAGAAGAAATGTACCGTCTCGCAGCCGGGCAAAACGCAGAGGACTACTTCCTTTATATCTGCGAAAACATCGCAGCAGCAAACTCAGAGGAATACCAGAGAGTGATGCGGTATAAGGAAGAGCACAATCTATACTACGGAGTTCCCTACGAGCGCAGTGAGGAAGCCGGAAATGTGAGGCTGGGCTGTTCAGTCTATGAGACGCTCCAGGTATCGGATGAACTGAAGGCCGCTCTGGCAGACGACACGGCGCAGTATTGTTTTGAACCCGTTTACTGGGGTGAATCCGACTTCCGGAATTGTTATGGAAAATCCTTCCAGCAGTTTAAACCGGAAAAAGCGCGCCCGGGTTATATCTGCGCTGTGATCAAAGACACTTCCCAGCGCGGTGCGAACACGTCCTGGAAGGATGGAAATCCGAGATCAATGTTCTCAGACCTCAAGAAATTCCTGGATAATGCAGGGATCCCCAGTGTAATGACCGGAAACCCGCAGCTCGCGTCTGCCTTCCTGATGATTGAGGTCAAATATGTTCTGCGTGGAACCTACGGCACGAATATCAAAGGGTACAACTGCAAGGTCACGCTGGAGCTGATCAATGCGGCGGATCATAAAACAGTGGCGAAACTTGAACATACAGAAATCCTGCCGGATACAATCTACAGCTGGCACGACGGCGTTGCCGAAGCGGAGCTCCCGGGGTGGTACGATCTTAGTAACAGCCAGCGTGATGCTTTCCTGTCAGCAGTCGCGAAAAAGGTCAGCAGTCAGCAAAGCCTCGCGGCTTCCACCCGCAAGATCAATGCGATAAATGCGAAAAGCGTGCTGGATGGTATCCTTTTGCAGCAGGCTGAAAAACAGACAGGCGCCTGGCAGAAAGCGATCCTGGAGGCGGGTGCTCAGGACGTCAGGCTGAAGAGGAACACCGTGACCTTCCGTCTGAAAGGGTACCAGCCGAATCTGAAGTCGCTTGGAGAATATGCCAAAGCCGAAGACAAACGGGCATGGCTTGCAGCAGCGTTAAAAAACGCACAGGCCTACAGTCTGGAAGTCAGCATGCAGCTTGAGGACGGACGGCCCACTAACCAAGGTCTGAATAACCTGCAGAACAAGGTGAACCAGGCTGCGACAGATGCCCAGAGGGCATTTGCGAATGCAGACATGACAAAGGCGCTGCGGGAATATCTTTTCCCTGCGCCGCTGGACAGCAGTCTTAAGAATGCTGCTGAGCTGATGGAGCCGGCGGACCGGTTCACACAGTGGTTGTTCGAAAGCGAACAAACCATTTTCGACGCACCGGCCTCTGCTGTGGCTGCGCTGTATTACGCTCAAAGAAACCAGGAAATGAACTGGAACGGCGGGCCGCACAAAATGGTAATGACCTGC
>JAFZPO010000130.1 GCA_017550305.1 Clostridia bacterium | reverse complement strand
GTCGAATCATACATCACCCGCCTGATCGATAAAGGCTACCGTGTTGCGATCTGCGAGCAGATGGAAGACCCCGCGCTGGCCAAAGGTCTGGTCAAGCGTGAGATTACGCGTATTGTCACGCCTGGTACCGTAACGGATCAATCAGCCCTTTCAGAACGCAAGAACAACTTCCTGGCCGCTGTATGTACCGAAGGGAAACGCGCAGGCCTTGCATATGTTGACGTAACAACCGGCGAATTCTTCGTCCGCCAGTTCAATGCGAACGAGCGCGAGCTCCGCGGCGCGTTATCTTCCGTTTCCCCAAGCGAAGTGATCACGAACGACACGGAAGCAGTTGCTGAGGTGTTCAAAGGTGCGATCGGTATCTGCCCGCAATCGGCATTCAGGTCTACAAATGCAAAGGAAGCCCTTCTGAACCATTTCCACGTGAATTCCCTGACTGCCCTGGGTCTGGACAATTCACTCCTTCCTGCAGCGCATGCTGCAGGCGCGCTGATGAGTTATCTGGCTGACACGCAGAAGAATGCGATGGAACACATCAGCGGACTTCGCGTTCTTGCTGAAAACCAGGCGATGCCGCTGGATACGGCTACCCGCCGCAATCTGGAATTAACGGAAGGCCTGAACAGCCGCAGCGTCCGCGGCAGCCTGCTCTGGCTGCTTGACAAGACATCGACTGCTATGGGCGGACGTATGCTCCGGCGCTGGGTCGAACAGCCGCTGCTGAGTAAAGAAGAGATCGAAAAGCGGCTTAATGCTGTTTCCGTCCTGTATGAGGATCTGATCCTCTCTGAGCGCCTCCATACGCTTCTTGACGGTGTATATGACATGGAGCGTATCCTGTCCAAAGTTGCCTACAATTCCCTGAATGCCCGCGATTGTCTTGCCCTGCTGCGTTCCCTTCGCCAGGTTCCGCAGATCCAGACTCTGATTGTTTCTGACAGCTGCGCTCCGCTGCGTACCGCACTTGGCGATCTTGACCCGATGACAGATCTTTCCGATCTGCTCGAGCGTGCGATCGATCCGGATGCTCCGCTTCAGCTCAGTGACGGCTCTTTCATCCGCAGCGGATATGATCCGCATCTGGACGAACTTCGCGCTGCCGCAACGCAGGGCAAAAACTGGCTGAGCGATCTTGAAGCGCGCGAGCGTGAAAGGACCGGGATCAAGACCCTGCGCATTCAGTATAACCGTGTATTCGGCTATTATATCGAGGTAACGAAGGCCTATTATAACCTGATCCCGGCCGATTACCAGCGCAAGCAGACGCTTGCGAATGCGGAACGCTTCTCCACGGATGAGCTCCGACAGATCGAAACCAAGATAACCGGCGCTCAGGAACAGAGCATGCGGCTTGAGCTGGAGATATTCTATTCGATCCGCAGCACGATCAGCTCCCTGATGCCAAGGCTCCAGGCAACTGCTGCCGCGCTGAAAACACTGGATGCCATTCTCTCACTTTCCCGTGTTGCCCGTGAGAATGGGTTTGTGCGTCCCGTGCTTTGTGAAGACGGTTCCCTGACGATCCGTGACGGAAGGCATCCGATCGTTGAAAAGATGCTGGCTGCAGGTACTTTTGTCCCCAATGATACCGAGATGAACCTTGAAGACCAGCGGATGCAGATCATAACCGGTCCCAACATGGCTGGAAAGAGCACATATATGCGCCAGGTCGCGCTGATCGTGCTGATGGCGCACATGGGTTCTTTCGTTCCTGCAAGTGAAGCGGTGATTCCTCTTGTTGATAATGTGTTTACGAGGGTAGGCGCCTCTGATGACCTGGCCGGCGGTCAAAGCACATTCATGGTCGAAATGAGTGAAACCGCCTATATCCTGCGCAACGCGACTGAGAAGTCCCTTGTCATTCTGGATGAGATAGGCCGCGGAACGAGCACTTTCGACGGCCTGAGTATTGCCTGGGCTACAGTGGAATATCTCTGCGACAAAAAGAAATGCGGTGCTAAAACGCTCTTCGCCACACATTATCATGAACTCTCCGAACTGGAAGGCACACTGGAAGGCGTTGCGAACTACCAGGTATCCGTAAAGGAGCATGGTGAAGAAGTCATATTCCTCCGCAAGATCATCCGCGGTGGAGCTGACAAGAGCTTCGGCGTATATGTAGCGCGCCTGGCAGGTGTCCCGCATGCTGTCGTGGCACGTGCTCAGGAGATCGAGGCACGACTCGAGGCAAACAATATCAACCAGAACACGATCGGCAAGAATATCCTTGAAAAGGGAACACGCAAAAACCAGCAGCAGGATCTATTCAGCTACAACCGTACCGAACTGATTGACGAGCTCTCACAGCTGGATGTTCTTTCCATGTCGCCGATTGATGCCCTGAACAAGCTTTTCCTTCTTCGTGAAAAAGCGCGTAAACTATAAGGAGGCTTAATGAGTTACTCCCCCATCAGACAGCTGTCTGCAGAAGTTATCGGACAAATCGCCGCCGGCGAAGTAGTCGAACGTCCTGCCGCTGCTATCAAAGAACTGGTCGAAAACAGTATGGACGCAGGAGCTACTGCCATTACTGTTGAGATTCGTGACGGCGGATTTACATCCTTCCGTGTCGTGGACAACGGCTCAGGTATCCGTCCGAACGATATCCGCATGGCTTTTGCTAGGCACGCGACCAGCAAGATATCAAGCGCATCCGATCTGTATGGTATCAGGACACTGGGATTCCGCGGTGAGGCACTCGCCTCGATCGCGGCTGTTTCCCGTATTACCTGCACTACGCGTGTAAGAGATGCTGAAACAGGCATTACCGTCCAGGTCACAGGCGGAGAGATCGGTGAAATCAGGGAAGCGGCTTGCCCGGAGGGCACCAGTTTTCTGATAAAGGATATATTCTTCAATGCGCCCGTCCGCCGCAAGTTCATGAAAAAGCCCAATGTTGAAGCCAGTTATATTTCAGAACTGATGATGCGTTTTATCCTTTCGCATCCGCAGATTTCTTTCCGCTTCACACTGGACGGAAAACTAGTATATTTCAGTGCCGGCGACGGTAAGCTCGAGAGTGCGATTGTCAGCGTATACGGAATATCGCTGCTGGAAAACCTGTATCCTGTCAAAGGCAATATGAACGGACTCGTTCTTGACGGTTTTGTTGGAATCGGTGACCAGTCCCGCGGGAACCGTGCCCAGCAATCGTTTATCCTGAACGAACGTCTGATAAAGAGCACCCTTCTCAGCAGCGCTCTTGAAGAAGCCTGCAGACAGCGCGTAATGATCGGGCGTTTCCCGATCTGCATTCTGCACCTGACACTTCCCTACGAGTCTGTAGATGTTAATGTACATCCAAACAAATGGGAAGTACGCTTCGAGAATGAGCCCGGTATCCGGGAAGCTATGGAACGGATCATTTTTGATTCCATTCAGGTCAAGAACCCGCTTGATTCAGCGGAGCCGCTATTCCAGGATTCTGCAGCAACTGAGATCAGGCAGAATTATTCCGTTCAGTCATATACCGCGCAGCGTTTCCTGAACAAAACAGCAGAACAGAAGGAAGAACCCACTGCAATCAAGCCTGAGGAACAGAGTGCCCCCATTGTAGAGCCGGTGTCTCGTGAAACAATTCCTTCCTCCATTAATAGCATACCCGATTCTACTATTGATACGGGCTTTAAGCCTTCATCTTCCGGTTTTGGATACCATGCTCCGGATCCTTCATCTGCCGTTCCTGTCAGTTCTATGCAGGATTATCCTCAGTCCAGTGTTCCATTTGTTCACGAAAATGCCAAGCAGACTGCTTCAGATCCTGTTTTCCAGCAATCCCTTGGTATATCTGAACAGTCTGAATCCAACTCTGAAACTTTCCTCCCAGAATCATTCAATGAGCTTCCCGTACGTTTGGTTGGTGTTGTATTCAATACATACATTATTCTTGAATGTGACGGACGCATGCTTCTTTGTGACCAGCATGCTGTTCATGAACGTCTCCTTTTTGAACAGATGAAAAAAGCATACGGAGATACCGGTATTGCTCAGCAGCTTCTTGCGCCTGTCAACATTCAGCTCTCATACCGTGAGTATGCGATCTATCAGGATTCAAAAGATGCCTTGTTGGCCGCGGGTTTTGAAGTTTCTGACTTTGGTGACC
>JAFZPO010000129.1 GCA_017550305.1 Clostridia bacterium | reverse complement strand
GTATGATGACGAGGTATCCCGCGACCATGATTTCGAGCCGGGCTTCTGTCTGTGGCTGACGGATGAGGATGAGCGTGCTTTCGGATTCCGCCTTTTCCGTGCCTATCGGCGCCTTCCGCAGGAATTTGAAGGCATACGCCTGGAAAACAAAAGCCTGTTCGGCTCCGATTTCAAAGGCGTACACACGATCAGGCAATTCTTTTCATTTTATATTGGGGAGCGTCTGCCCGAAACGAACGAGGAGTGGCTGCAGATCCCGGATCTCTATCTGGCTGAAGCGACCAATGGGGAAGTGTTTGCAGACCCGCTGGGCGAGTTTACAAAGGTCAGGAACGCCCTGCTGGACCGTCCCGAAGACGTGCGCCTGAAGAAACTGGGGTCGCACGTGTTCTATATGGCGCAGCTTGGACAGTACAATTATGCGCGGTGCCTGAAGCATGGGGAACAGGCTGCCGCCGCTGCCGCGCTGGCGGATTTCTGCCGGAACGCGGCACAGGCATGCTTCCTGCTGAACCGCGCATATGCACCGTATTACAAATGGCTGTTCCGTGGGATGCGTGGACTGCCCGTGCTGGGACAATGGGAAACAACACTGGCTGAGCTGATGATGGCGCCATGCGATGAGAAGGCCAACGGACCGAAGATCGAAGCGTTCTGTGCCGCTTTTGCTAAGGAACTGCGTGCCCAGGGACTGGCGCAGAGGCAGGGTGACTATCTGGAACCTTATGCTTATGAGATCGGCGAAAAGATCCGCGACAGCGCGTTGCGCAACAGCCCCGTGATGCTGTAACGGGAAATAAAACGACCAGGCTGCCCTGCTGGGCAGCCTGGAAGCATTTCAGGGGAGATCGGGTTTCTGGGAGTTACTGCTCGGAAGGGAATACCTGATCCCCGTTTTTCAGCTCGGACAGATAGCCGGTAACAGCGATATAGATCAGGCCAATACCGCCGGAGACCGTAAAGAGTGTCGTGGCTGCGTTGCTGCACGCAATGATAATGCCGAGCACGAGGCCGATGCAGGCCATGATGATGGAAGAGGTGTGGCGCACTTTCCATGCGCTGTACAGTACGGCAGCGCTGATAATGATGACAGCAAGACCGAGCACGAGGTTGATCAGGTTGATGAATCCCTGCGTGCTGCACAGGATCCACAGGCCTAGCAGGCAGAAGCCCAGGCTGATGACCAGGGAAGCGATCGCCTCGGGTGCTTTGTCTTTCGTCTTCCACCAGTTTATGACTCCGGGAAGCGACAGCAGGATCAGACCGATCGCGATGACCTTGCAGATAAGATTGAGCGCAGCGTTGTGGCCGAAGATCAGAAACAGGCCTAGTACGGCAAGCACAAGCCAGGCAATCCAGTTTTTGGTTTGATATTTCATATCGGAATCCTCCTTTTCCACAAGGGTTTTGCTTTTAATTGGCGCGGAAATATGATATGCTTTATAGCGTAGAAAGTCAAGGAGATCGCATGATGAAGAAACTGCTCGTTTATCTGCGGGAATACCGCCTTGAGAGTATACTGGGACCGCTGTTCAAGCTGCTTGAGGCAAGCTTTGAACTGATCGTGCCGCTGGTGGTGGCCGCCATCATCGACCGCGGCATTGGCGGCGCGGACCGTAGCTATATCGTGCGCATGTGCTTGGTGCTGGTCGCGCTGGGACTGATCGGCCTTGTGTGTTCGGTCACCGCGCAGTATTTTGCGGCAAAGGCATCCGTCGGCTTTGTCAAAAAGCTACGCCATGCGTTATATGAGCATATCCAGGGGTTCTCCTATCAGACTCTGGATAACATTGGCATATCAACACTGATCACACGTATGACATCGGACATGAACCAGGTGCAGACGGGACTGAACCTGACGCTGCGCCTGCTTTTGCGTTCGCCCTTCGTTGTCTTTGGTGCCATGATCATGGCCTTTACGGTGGATGCGCATGCGGCGTTGTGGTTCGTGGCGGCCATTCCCGTGCTGTCTGTCGTGGTGTTCGGGATCATGCTGGTCAGCATCCCACTGTATAAAAAGGTACAGGGACAGCTGGACCGTGTGCTGGGTGTTACGCGCGAAAACCTGACCGGTGTTCGCGTGATCCGCGCGTTCGGTAAAGAGGATGCCGAGACAGCGGATTTTGAGGGCAAGAATGAAACGCTGACCGCCATGCAGAAGCATGTGGGGCGTATCTCCGCGCTCATGAATCCCGTCACATATGTGATCATCAACCTCGCCATTCTTTTCCTGATCCGCACGGGCGCGCTCAGGGTAGAGGCAGGCATTATCACGCAGGGCGCGGTCGTTGCCCTGTATAACTATATGTCACAGATCCTGGTCGAGCTGATCAAGCTCGCCAACCTGATCATCAATATCACAAAATCGATCGCCTGCGGCAACCGCATCCAGGCTGTGCTTGAGATCCCCGCCGGCGAAACGGTGGCTGGTGATACAGCGCCTGGTGACGCGGCTTTCCGTGTGGAGTTCCGCGGAGCGGGACTCCGGTATGCCGGCGCGGGCGGCGAGGC
>JAFZPO010000128.1 GCA_017550305.1 Clostridia bacterium | reverse complement strand
GTAGGGCACCTTTGGCAATGGCATCGGCAGCAGCGCCTGCGGTTGCGTATTCCTTGCTGCTGACTTCACGCGCCGCGCTCTTCATCGTAAGCGACATGTTCGTGCCCGTATCGCCGTCAGGCACGGGGAACACGTTGAGCGCGTCAACCATTTCTCGGTTTTTTTCAAGATTGGCAGTGCCGGCGAGAATCATTTCACGCAGCAGCAAACCGTCGATCCATTGAGTTTCTATCAAAGTAATAACCTCCGAACAACCGCCGCATGGCGGATATGAGATATGCGGGCATAAAGAGAAAGGGATAGCTTACTGAACGCGGATCCCTTCAACAGAAATATTCACTTTGCGTACCTTGATACCCGTCATGCTTTCCAGCTTGTATTTGACAACCTCGACAATCGCGCTGCAGACGACGGATACGGAGATGCCGTACTCGACCACGATATACAGATCGACATCCAGCATATCCTCGACCATACGCACCTGCACGCCTTTGCTGAGGTTTTCACGGCCAAGCCACTCTACAATACCATCCTTGGCTCTGCGGGAGCTCATCGCAACTATGCCGTAGCATTCAAGCACAGCGTAGCCAACGACTTTGAGCATGACGTCTTCGGAGATATAGATGGTCCCGATATCATTTTTAATCTTGCATTCCATCAATTAAAACCTCCTGACGATGTCTTGACCCAATAGGTCAATTTATATTATACAATACAATTTCTTTTTTAGCAAGTGCACGAAAAACGGCTCAGTATCCGTTCTGGGCATTGATTGCATCCACTTCAGAGGGCCGCAGTTCAGGCGGCTTGCAGCGAGAACACGGAGTCAGATATGTATACTGTGGATCATCAAGCTCTGCGTAGGTCAGGCTGCCTTTCAGCGGCAGGTACCGGGTGTTGATGCTTGGGCAGTTCTGATTGGCATGATAGTATTTGCCGCCTGTCGGATTGTAATAAAGGACAGTATCCAGCGGTACGGGATATTCCATGAACGGATCGGGGCGTCCGGTGTCATCCCAGATGAGGAGCTTTGTCCTGATAGGGACATTGTCCCAGATCCATTTCATGTTGATGCCCTCATCGTTCTTTTTGCGCTGAACGCGGACGCAGCCGTGGCTGGCTTTCTTGCCAAGCTCCTTTTCGGTGGAGGAATAATCCTTGATGTCGTATTTCTCGTTCTCGATATACGGGACTTCATGCAGAATATCGCCGTTATTGAAACGCATCCCATAGCTGCAGACCAGATTGCCTGAATTGAAATTTCCGACCATACTGCTCAGGTAATACTCTCCGGCAGGGGTCTCATTCCAGGGCTGTGAGGAATTGATCTTGCCGGTAGAAACAAGAAGTGTGGACAAAAGCCCGTTCTCTGTGACAATGTACAGTTCCTGCGTCATTTTATCGATCAGGAGGCCGTATTCGGTACTGGGAATAAACTCTTTCAGACGGCTCGTTTCAACATAGCCGCGGATCAGGTCGTCGGTGACCCCGTATCCGGCGCCTTTTCCCGCACGGCGGTATGCGTCACCGTAACTGGAGTTATAGGCTTCCACGAGCGTCCAGCCATTGTCCAGTGTTTCGAGGACGTGAACACCCTGCGTCTCACAGGTGATCAGGCCGAGAACGTTGCTGTTTGCAGTGGATTTATCAGGTTCGGCACGGAGCTTATAGGTCTGCCTTTCCGCTGCCTTTCCGGTGCCCGAGATTACCGTCATGGGGGAGATCATAACCTGCCATATGGCTGCCCAGTCATAATTGCCCACTTCCATGCTCCAGAAGTCGCCGGGAATGGTCTCCTCAGCAAGTGCGGAGGGCCTGACAGTCGGCTGCGGCCGGGGCGTTGGAGCAGGTGTGGCGGTAGGAACGGGAGTCGGGGCGATGACGGTGAAATCAAGCACATAGAGGCTGCTCGACTGACCGTTCTCATCCGTAAGCGAAAGGGATAGGGAATAAGCGCCGGGCAGTTCGGGAAGCGGCAGATCAAATGTGTTCATACCTGCTTCCGGCTGCATAGAAGTCAGCGCCTGGGCAGCCCCGTCCGGGTATTTCACAAGAAAAGATAATGTTCCGAAAGTACTGGAATTGATGTGCAGCCGGAGCGTTTCTCCGGGAAGAAGCTCGGTCTGGTCAAAGTAAGCAGCAAGCAGCTGCGGGGCAACGGCTCCGATCGAAAAAGGATAAGTCGCGGATTCACCGTTAACGGTTGCACGGAACTGATAATTCCCTGCGGAAAGCACGGTGCCCTGGGATGAGTATCCGCTGAAAGTGGTGGTGAATGCGCCTGATTCCAGTTTCAGGCCTTTTCGGATCGTCGCTACGACGCTGCCGTTGGAATCGATCACTTCCAGTGTCAGTTCGCCGGACTGCTGGATCTGCAGCGTGATACGCTCAGCCTTGCTTGGGGAAACGGAATCAGGCGCATAAACAAAAGACACTGTCTCTGCGCTTGCACACGCAGAGCAGAGCAGCAAGATGATGATCAGAAAAAGAGAAAAGCGATGGCGCATGGTCTTGCTCCTTTGCAGAACGATTGCATTATTATTCTATCAAAAATCCATATCAAAAAGCAATATTCGTTATGCTATATATAGTATGAATCGTTGTAAATGATACATGAATGCGGTATACTGATAACAAATTCATCAGTGAGGTTATCTGCGTGCTTAACAAGGTCCTGGCCGCTTTACGCTCGATCCGTGCGCCTGTCGCAACGGATGAATATGACCTGCACAAAATCACGCAGGAAGCATTGGCGCGCAACGGCCTGGCTGCTGTTCACGAGGCCCTTCTCGGCCCGCGCTGCC
>JAFZPO010000127.1 GCA_017550305.1 Clostridia bacterium | reverse complement strand
GGCATAGGCGGCATCAGTACACCTCCGGGTCCCAATGCCTCTTTCGCCGCCTTGTTGCGGGCTGTTGCACGTTCAGACTTCGGATGGTTTGTCAGCATGGATTTGATATGAATATTGATAACCGTCCGTCCTCCAACCAGATCAAGGACTTCTTCAAATAACGGGATCCTTGTACCGGCAAACAGCGGAGAAAACCAGCTGCCCGCATCAAGCTGCTTGAGTTCCTTGGTCGTCAGTTCCGTCACCAGCCCGGAACAGCCGGTCGTCCGGCTCACATCCGGATCATGACATACCGCCAGATCGCCGTCCTTGGTCGGCCACAGGTCCAGTTCGATCTCAGGTGCACCAAGCGCTACCGCCAGTGCAAACGCCGGCAATGTATTCTCAGGCGCTGCTGTTTTGAATCCTCTGTGCGCACAGACATGCGGAAACCCGTTTATATTTCCCATAAGCCGCTCCTTTTCGTGTAAAAAGTGTCATCGATATACCCATCCTAACACAAACCAAGTAAGGAAACAAGAAGAATACCCCTGTTTTTCAGAAACGTAAATTAATCCGAAAAAGCTTTAATCATCGCATGTTCCATTATATAATACTAGTATGATCTTTAGGAGGATGCTTATGAGAATTCCCCGCCTGCTTTCAGTTTTCCTGGTACTGGCTATCCTGTTTTCCGTTGGCTATGCCGAACAGGGGCCATCCTCACATCTTGGTGAAACACTGCCGGATTTCGAAGTGGCCACTATCTCCGGTGAAGTCTTCCGCCTGTCGGATGCGCTGAAGGAAAAGGAAGCCGTATTCATTAACCTGTGGGCTACATGGTGCCCGCCCTGCCGCGCCGAATTCCCCTATCTGCAGGAAGCCTGGGAACGCTACCAGGACCGAGTCAGCGTCATCGCGCTTTCCGTAGAGCCTGGTGATACGGATGAAAAACTGATCTCCTTTGCCGAGGAGAACGGTCTGACCTTTCTGATCGGCAGTGATACGGAGACCGGCCTGAACGAAGCTATGGGGGTAACAGGAATCCCCACTTCACTCATAGTCGACCGTTATGGCTGCATCGCATGGATCGATGTCGGCGCTCAGCCCGATGCAGATTCTTTCTGCCGCCTTTTTGAAGCCTTTTTGGGAGACGATTATACAGAAACAGTACTGTGGGATCATCTCCCGCCAAAGCAACCTTCTGTTCCTTATGCCGATGAAGCGGAACTGAACGCAATCCTCGACGGAGATGATGGTAAAGTCGTACTCCATAACCCTTCACAGCGCGGTATCTGGCCCATGCTTCCTACGGAATCAGATGGCCACAGTGCCCTTATTTCCAGCAATGCCGGTATTGACGACAGTGCTGCTGCTGTCTGCGCAACCGTTACAGCTGAGTCCGGGGACGTACTGGCTTTTGAATTCCGTACATCAACCGAAGCGGCCATGGATCTTCTGTCCATTGTCATAGACGGAACTGTAGCCAAGTCATTTGGCGGCGAACATAGCTGGTCATTCTGGGCGCTTCCTCTTACTGAAGGCACGCACGAGATAGTCTTCAGCTATGAAAAAGATGGTTCATATTATGAAGGCGACGATGCCGTTTGGATTTCCGGCGTGCGTGTTCTTTCAGGAGAAGAAGCTTCTCAGGCTCTTGCATTGCTTCCTGTATTCCCTTCAGGAGATGCATTTACATTCCGTGTAAGGAATGAAAATGCTTACTCTATCACATTCAGCGGTGAGGCAGCTTCTTTGCTTACGGAGTATTACGGAAATACTCAGAACTGGATCCTGTCGGATGATACATTGATTGCTGAGGTCGTGTTACGGGCAGACATGGATCCTGAAGCAGCATTTGCATTCAACCAATATGACGGAACCCTTATGCCGATTGCATATTCCCTTAACCCGGATTGCAGCGCTTATATCATTACAAGCCTGATCAACACGGCAACCAGCACAGGCCTTCCTCACAATCTCATTTCGGCCTACCCCGACCGATTCGCCCAAAACGAAGACGAGATCATTTCGATTCTGTTCTTCGCAGATGAAACGAATGCCGATTACTTCACGAAGATGATCGAAAACTCGACAGGTCTTTCATTAAGCTGGACGCCAACGGGCGGAGAATAATCTATCTTCAGTCTTTCCCAACTGTGTTTCCCAGGTTTCCGAACCACTTTCTAACAGGCATCCAAGAAATATGCGATTATTTAAAAGGCGTGCCTGGGAACAGAGACACGCTGATCCTTACACCGGCAGGAACTCAATTCCTGCCGGTGATTAATTCAGAAATACAAATACCTGTCATTCCAGGTCTCGGGTGATATTGCAAAGCCAGCCGCGTTTACGGTAATGAAGAAAATTGACTGGCATTTTCACGAACTCGTCAAGACACAGGATAAAATAGACAATCATCTCCGGAAGCTTGAATACGAATGCACACAGCAGTCCGACTGGAACGGCATATCCCCACATAGCGATAATATCGCAATGAAGGCCAAAGCGCACATCGCCGCCTGCACGGAAGATTCCGCAGATCAGCATGGTATTGACCGACTGTCCGATCACATAATAGCTGTTGATATACAGCATGGTATTCAGCTCACTGCGTACTGTATCCGTGACCGTCACATAATAATGCATGAACTGCAGGACAAATGGCCTGCACAATAGGATCAGTACACCACCGGCCACTGCTGTCCATACGCTCAGCCAGACAAAGCGGCGCGCGCATACACGTGCATAATCCAGTCGGCCTTCCCCCATCATCTTACCAAGCATGATCGCCGCGCTTGACGAAACACCGAAACATACGACTGTAGCAAGATTTCTGACGACAGAAGCAACTGAATTCGCCGCCACAATATCACTGCTCAGATGGCCAAGGATGACCGAATAAACACTGAATGCCATCCCCCAAACCACATCATTGGCCGCTGCAGGTATGGAATAATGTGTAAAATCACGCATCAGCTGCCCGCCGCGAGCCAGGATGTCGCTCAAGCGCAGCCGGATGATCCGACACATGCGTCCATCAATCTGGCATACGATAAACTCAAGCAGCCTTGTGATCGACGTAGCCATTGCCACACCCACGATACCAAGTGATGGGAACGGTCCCAATCCGAAAATAAAGCACGCGTTCAGCAGGACATTCAGGATGACCGCACCACAGTGTACAGCGGCACTAACACGAACGCGTTCCACGCTTCGCATCACGCTGAGATACACCGAACAGAAACCGCCCAGCAGATAGGAAATACTGACTGTACGCAGATAATCGCGGCCCGCGGCGATCAGATCAGAATCGTTCGTAAAAATGCGCATCAGCAGCGATGGCGCTAAGGCTGCAGCCAATGTCAGGCATGTTGAAATGATCAGCGTCACACGCAAAGAAAGGCCCAGCACACGCTCTACTGCACGGCGATCACCCTTGCCCCAGTACTGGGCTGAAAGCACGGAGGCTCCGCTGGAGATCCCATAAAGCAGCATCTGCTGCACAAACGCGATCTG